>DASRXE010000034.1:0-3392 GCA_035654315.1 Brevundimonas sp. | reverse complement strand
CCGGACTGTCTGCCGTCATTGAAGATGTGGACGGCGGCATCTCCTACTGGGCGCTGGCCCACCCCTCGGCTAAGCCGGATTTTCATCATCCCGACTCCTTCGTTCTGGACCTGCCATGAAGACCGGCCTCGACCGCCTGCTGTCCGATCCCGCGCTGCGGGCGCCGCTGAAGGGGCGGCGGGTGGCCGTACTGGGGCATCCGGCCTCGGTGACGGCGGACCTGACGCATTCGCTGGACGCGCTGGCGGCCTGCCCGGACATCCAGCTGACCGCCGCCTTCGGGCCGCAGCACGGCATGCGGGGCGATCTGCAGGACAATATGATGGAGACGCCGGACGAGACCGATCCGCGGCTCGGCATACCGGTGTTCAGCCTGTACGGCGAGGTGCGGCGGCCGACGGGGCAGGCGATGGGCACGTTCGACGTGCTGCTGGTCGACATGCAGGATCTCGGTTGCCGCATCTATACCTTCATCACCACGCTGCTCTATGTGCTCGAGGCGGCGGCGAAGCACGGCAAGACGGTGTGGGTGCTGGACCGACCCAACCCGGCCGGGCGACCGGTGGAGGGGCTGACGCTGCGCCCGGGCTGGGAGAGTTTCGTCGGGGCCGGGCCGATGCCGATGCGGCACGGGATGACGCTGGGCGAGCTGGGGCTGTGGTTCATCGACCGGTTCAAGCTGGATGTGGACTACCGCGTCATCGAGATGGAGGGGTGGCGACCGGACGAGGGGCCGGGTTTCGGCTGGCCGCTGCTGGAGCGGGAGTGGGTCAATCCGAGTCCGAATGCGCCCAATGTGTCGATGGCGCGGACCTATGCGGGCACGGTGATGCTGGAGGGGACGACCCTGTCGGAGGGGCGCGGCACGACCCGGCCGCTGGAGCTGTTCGGGGCCCCGGACATCGACGCTCGGGCGGTGATCGCGGAGATGCGGGCGCTGGCGCCGGCATGGCTCGAGGGCTGCGTGCTGCGCGACATGTGGTTCGAGCCGACCTTCCATAAACACGTCGGCCAGCTGTGCCACGGCGTGCAGATCCACGTCGCGGGGCCGGGCTACGACCACGCGGTGTTCCGGCCGTGGCGGGTGCAGGCGCTGGCGTTCAAGGCGATCCGGCGGCTGTACCCGGACTACGATCTGTGGCGGGACTTTCCGTACGAATACGCGTTCGGGAAATTGGCCATAGACGTTATCAATGGCGGGCCGGCGCTGCGCGAATGGGTTGATGACGCGGCGGCGACGCCAGCGGATCTGGACGCCCTGACGCTGCCGGATGAGGCGGCCTGGCTGGAGGAGCGGAAGCGGTTCCTGCTGTACTGACCTAGTGCAATTTCAGCCGCCCGGACACGCGGCGATGGAGCAGGCGGGACAGGGCCAGCAGGGCCGTGCGGCGGACGCCCAGGATGGCGCGGTGGTGGTCCAGATGCAGGGCCATATAGGCCCATTTGGCCAGCAGCCCCTCGATCAGGAAGTTGGGCCCGCCGAGACCGCCCATCAGGGAGCCGACGCCGCTGTCTCCGCCCAGGGACACCAGCGAGCCCTTGTCGCGATAGACATAGGGGCCCGGATCGTGGGAGGGGCTCGATAGGGCCCGCGCGAGCCAGGCCGCCTGCTGCGCCGCCGCCTGGGCGCGTGCGGGCACCGGGCGGCCGCCGGGGCCTGGCGCCTCGGCGCAGTCGCCCATGGCGTAAATGCCGGACGCCGACGTCCGCAGGTGGTCGTCGACGACGAACTGGTTCAGGCGGCCTACTTCCAGACCGAGGTCCCGATTGCTCTCCGCCGCCTTCACGCCGGCGGCCCAGACGATCAGCTCTGCGGGCACCTCGCCCTTCGCGGTCTCCAGCCGGTCGGCGTGGACGGCCTCGACCTTCGCATCCGTCAGCAGGCGCACGCCGCGCGCTTCCAGCGCCCGGGCGGCCTTGGCCGCGACGCGCTCGGGCAGGCCGCCGAGGATCCGCGGCGCGGCCTCGACAAGGGTGACGGACAGATCGAAGCGCTGGGCCTCGGTAAGGCCCGCCGACAGTTCGGCGTGGCCCTCGATCAGCTCGGTGGACAGTTCGACCCCGGTGGCGCCGGCCCCGACAATGGCGATGGCCAGGGCCGGTTCGTCGGAATAGGCGGCGGCGAGGAAGGCGGATGTCAGTCGCTTGTTGAAGGCCTCGGCGTCGGCGACATCCTCGAGCAGATGAACGTGCTCCGCCGCGCCGGGCGTGCCGAACAGGTTGGAGCCGCTGCCGATGGCGAGGACGAGGGTGTTGAAACCGAGGGTGCGGGGCGCGACGAGGACATCGCCGTCGTCGTCGCGGATTTCGCCGAGGGTCAGGGTCCTGGTCGTCGGGTCAAGCCCGGTCAGTTCCCCGAAGGCGAAGCTGAAATTGTTGCGTCGGGCCAGCACCGGATAGGACAAGCCCTCCTGATGGCTGTCCATCGAGCCGGCGGCGACCTCGTGCAGGCTGGGTTTCCACAGGTGGAAGATCGAGCGGTCGATCAGCAAGACGCGGCGGCGACCCTCGCGCCGGCCGAGGCGGCGGCCGAGGCGTGCGGCGAGCTCAAGCCCGCCGGCGCCGCCTCCGACGATGACGATATCATGTTCCATTTGCGGGTCCGATCGATCAGACCCGTAGATGGGCTCAGGCCGGCTTCTCTTCCAGCCGCTTGTCCAGATAGGCCCCGACGCGGCGGTCGACGGCGTCGATGTGGTCCTGCCAGAAGTGGCTGGCGCCTTCCTCCAGCTCGTAGTCGATGACGATGCCCTTCTGGGTGCGCAGCTTGTTGACCACGCGCTCGACCTCGACCGGCGGCACCACGGTGTCGGCTGTGCCGTGCAGGAACAGGCCCGAGGCGGGGCAGGGGGCGAGGAAGCTGAAGTCGTACATGTTGGCGGGCGGGGCGATCGAGATGAAGCCTTTGATCTCGGGACGGCGCATCAGCAGCTGCATGCCGATCCAGGCGCCGAAGCTGACGCCGGCGACCCAGGTGGTCTCCGCTTCAGGGTGGATCTGCTGCACCCAGTCGAGCGCCGAGGCGGCGTCGGACAGCTCGCCGATGCCATTGTCGAACACGCCCTGGCTCTTGCCGACACCGCGGAAGTTGAAGCGCAAAGTGGCGAAGCCGCGATTGACGAAGGTCTTGTAGAGCAATTGCACGATCTTGTTGTTCATCGTGCCGCCCGCCTGCGGGTGCGAATGGAGAATCAGAGCGACCGGGGCTCGCGGGCGGCCCGCGGGATGGAAGCGGCCTTCGAGACGCCCCTCGGGGCCCGGGAAAATGACTTCAGGCATGAATCGATGATGCTCGCGTAACGGGTGACAGCGCCTAGGCGGGTGCGCCGCGGCGGCGGCTCCTATATAGGCAAGGCGCTTGCAGTAGCAATCGGCAGGAATCCTAAGGTTTT
>DASRXE010000033.1:0-3914 GCA_035654315.1 Brevundimonas sp. | reverse complement strand
CCGAAAGGCTCTCCTGCGGGTCGCCCATCTGCTTCACCGCCCAGCCCTGCTTGGCCGAGGCGTAGATGTGGGGGAAGTCGAGCTGCTCGTCGGTGGCGCCGATGGCCGCGAACAGGTCGAAGGCGGCGTTGTGGACCTTGTCCGGATCGGCGTGGGCGCGGTCGACCTTGTTGATGCACAGGATCGGGCGCAGGCCCATCTTCAGCGCCTTGGTCAGCACGAATTTGGTCTGCGGCATGACGCCTTCCTCGGCGTCGACCAGCAGGACGCAGCCGTCGACCATGCCGAGGATGCGCTCGACCTCGCCGCCGAAGTCCGCGTGGCCGGGAGTGTCGATGATGTTGATGCGGGTCTCGCCCGCCTTGCCGTTCCAGAGCACGCTCGTGCACTTGGCCAGGATGGTGATGCCGCGCTCGCGCTCCTGGTCGTTGGAGTCCATGGCGCGCTCGGTGGTCGCCTCGTTGGCTCGGAACACGCCCGACTGGGCCAGAAGCTGATCCACCAGGGTGGTCTTGCCGTGGTCGACGTGGGCGATGATGGCGACGTTGCGCAGGTTCATTTCGGGCTCGGGCGGACTGTGTTCGGTCGCGGAAGGGTCCGCGCCGCTGCAGGAAGGGGCGTGATTGCTGGAAGGCGCGCCTCTTACAGGGGCGAACGGCGAAACGCCAGTGCGCGGGAAACACGCACTGGCGCAACGGGATGTCCTATCGCCTGGAAAAGCGGCGAGCCGAGGGCGAAATCACACCTTCGCGGACCGGCTCCTGACCCACAGATACATGCCGATCGTCAGGGCGATGAAGGCGGCCAGGGCCGCCGCCATGGCCGGCCAGGCGGCGCCATCGGGGATGACCGCCGCCCACTCCCCGTCGCGCGTCCCCACGATCACCCCGGCGTTGAACACGCCGAACAGGCTCTCGCCGACGATCAGGCCCGACGCCAGAAGCACGCCCATGCGGCGGCCGATGTCGGCGAACCGGGTCTTGCGGATGCCCTTCTCGTAGATCCAGCCGCAGACTGCGCCGACCACCAGCATGGTGGTCACCGCCGCCGGCAGATAAAAGCCGATCCCGACCGCCAGCGGCGGCAGCTTGATCCGCCCCTTGCTGACCCGCGTCAGCACCTCGTCGAGGATGATGATCGCCACGCCGATGGCGCCGCCCAGGCCGATCAGGTCCCAGCGCAGGTCGCCCCCGATCACTCCCCGCGCCAGCGCCGAGATCAGCGCCGCCTGCGGCGCGGCCAGGGTGGTCGCGTTCTCGGCGATGGCGGGCGGGCCGCCCTCGAAGCCGAAGGCCTGGTTGAGCAGATTGAGGATCAGCGGAATGACCAGGGCGCCGGCGCCGACGCCGACGATCAGGGCCGCCTGCTGCCGCCAGGGCGTGGCCTCGACCAGCTGGGCGGTCTTCAGGTCCTGCAGGTTGTCGTTGGCGATCACCGCCACGGCGAAAACCACCGCCGTCACGATCAGGGCGAAGGCGATGATCGACGGATCGGCCGGCAGTCCGGCCAGGGCCAGGACGCCGAGCATCAGCACCGAGGCGATGACGATGGCCAGGATGCCGACCCCCGAAACGGGGCTGTTCGACGAGCCGATCAGGCCGGCCATGTACCCGCAGATCGCCGCCACCGCGAAGCCGATGACCACGACATAGATCAGCCCGCCCCCGACCAGCAGCCACGCCGAGCCGGCCAGAGCCGGAGAGCTCTGGGCGAACCAGGCCAGCAGGCCGGCGATGCCGACCAGGCAGGCCACGGAAATCCCGCCGACCAGATTGATCGGAATGTCCTGTTCCACCCGCGCCAGCGTCTCGCCGCCCTTGCGCCGCGACTGCGCCGCCAGCGCCGAGGTCAGGCCGCCGACCAGCGGTCCGGCCAGCTTCATCAGGGTCCAGATGGCGGCGACGCCGATCACGCCGGCGCCCATGAACCGCACCTCCTGGGACCAGACCGTATTCGCCAGCTCTTCCGCAGACGCCCCGGCCGGCAGGGTGGCGGCGATCGACGGGATGCCGTTGGCGGTCAGCCAGGCGACGGTGTCGGGTGAGCTCAGGATCGGCACCGCAATGCCCCAGGCGAGGATCAGGCCGAACAACTGCGCCAGACCGACGGTCAGGCCGATCAGGTGCCCCGCGCCGAGCAGGGCGAACTGCATGCCGAAACCGATGCCGGTCGCCCCCCCGCCCAGCGCCGCCGGCAGCTTGATGAAGCGGGCCGCCTCGGCCGCGAACAGACGCGCCGCCACGCCGATGGCGAAGGCGGCCGAGGCCACGGCCCCGGCGACCACCACCCACAGGCCGGCCTTGTTCTCGCGCACCGCGCTCTCGTCCTGCGCCGCCCCGCGCGAACCGACCTTCAGCACCTCGGCGGCCGCGCGGCCTTCCGGGTAGGGCAGGTCGCTGTTGACCACCAGGGCGCGCCGCAGCGGAATCGAGAAGGTCACCCCCAGCACCCCGCCGAGGGTGCAGATCAGCACCGACTCCCAGAACGGAAAGCCGGTCCACCAGCCGATCATCACCAGGCCGGGCAGGACGAAGATGATGGCGCTCATCGAGCCGCCCACCGAGGCGACCGTCTGGACCGTCATATTTTCCCAGATGGTCGAATCCCGGAACGCCCGCAGCACCGCCATGGAGATGACCGCCGCCGGAATGGCCGAGGCGAAGGTCAGGCCGACCAGAAGCCCGATATAGGTGTTCGCGGCGGTGAAGATCACCGCCAGGATGCAGCCCAGCGCCAGTGCGCGGAGCGTCAGTTCGATGCGCTTGCCGGCGCCCGGCGTCGCCTTTGCAACAGTGTCGGTCACGTGCGGCCCCTCTCCCTTGTTGCGGCGGAGGTAAGCCGGAAAGTGGCCGGGTGGCTAGTGGTTAGTAGCGAGTGGCGAGCGGCGGACGAGCTTCGTCGTCCTCGAGCCTGACCCGAGGACAGGCGCAGCAGCGGGCCGTGCGACGCAGATGGCTGCGCAAGTGCACCGCCCACCTCCACCACTCGCCACTCGCCACCAAACCATCGCCACTTTAAACCTCCTCCCTATGCCCGAGCTTCCCGAGGTCGAAACCGTCCGTCGAGGCCTTGAGCCGGTCCTGACCGGGGCGCGCCTCACCCGGGTCCGCCAGAATCGCCCCGACCTGCGCTTCCCCTTCCCGGAGCGGTTCGCTGAGCGGCTTGAGGGCGCCGTCGTCGAACGCACCGAACGCCGCGCCAAATACCTGCTCATGCCGCTGTCGACCGGCGAGACCTGGGTGACCCACCTCGGCATGACCGGCCGGTTCACCCTTGACGGTGAGCAGCTCGGCGAGTTCGAGGAGGCGGCGCCCGTCGCCGGCAAGCACGAGCACGTCAGCCTGTGCGCGGTGAAGGGCGGGACGACGATGCGGATCGGCTTCGCCGACGCCCGCCGCTTCGGCTTCATGGGTCTGATCCCCACCGGCGAGGTCGAGACCCACCCGTGGTTCGCCGCGCTGGGCCCCGAACCGCTCGGCAACGGCTTCTCCGGCGCCCATCTGGCCGAGGCCTTCGCGGGCAAAAAGCAGAACATCAAGGTGTCGCTGCTCGACCAGCGCATCGTCGCCGGCCTGGGCAACATCTATGTCTGCGAGGCCCTGTACCGCGCCCGGATCTCGCCCCTCGTCGCCGCCGGCAAGGTGTCGCGGCCGCGCCTCGAAACCCTCGCCGCCGTCGTCCGCGACGTGCTCAACGACGCCATCGCCGCGGGCGGTTCGACGCTGCGCGACTTCGCCAACGCCGAGGGCGGACAGGGCTATTTCCAGCACCGGTTCGATGTCTATGGCCGGGAAGGAAAGCCCTGCCCTGGCGAGGGCTGTCACGGCGTGGTCAAGCGCACGGTGCAGGCCGGTCGCTCGACCTTCTGGTGCCCGAGTTGTCAGAGGCGCTGACGACTGCGCAGGCTGGCGCCA
>DASRXE010000032.1:0-11204 GCA_035654315.1 Brevundimonas sp. | reverse complement strand
CCGGCCGCCGTCCGGGCGGGGAGGGCGTATGAGCCCGCACGCCCCCGTCCTGCTGGCCGAGGTGCTGGACGCGCTGGAGCCTCGCGCAGGCGACGTGATCATCGACGCCACCTTCGGGGCTGGCGGCTACACCCGTGCAATTCTGGCGACCGGCGCGACTGTCATCGCTCTCGACCGCGATCCGACGGTCCAGCCCCACGCCGACGCGGTGGCCAACGACTTCCCGGGCAAATTCCGGCTGATCCGCACGCCCTTCTCCGGCCTCGCCGAGGCCTTCGCCGACAGCGGCGAGGCGAAGCTTGACGGGGTGGTGTTCGACATCGGCGTGTCGTCGATGCAGCTGGACCAGGCCGAGCGCGGCTTCTCCTTCATGCGCGACGGTCCGCTGGACATGCGGATGTCTGACGAGGGCGAGACGGCCGCGGACATCGTCAACAGCTGGGACCACGGCCCGCTGGCCCATATCTTCAAGCTCTACGGCGACGAGCGTCAGTCGGGCCGCGTGGCCACGGCCATCCTGCGCCGCCGGACCGAGAAGCCGTTCACCCGCACCCTCGATCTGGCCGAGGTGGTGGAGAAGGCGCTGGGCGGCCGCCGCGGCGCGCCGATCCATCCGGCCACCCGCGTGTTCCAGGCGCTGCGCATCGCCGTCAACGACGAGCTGGGCGAGCTGCGCGCCGGGCTGGAGGCGGCCGAGGCGACGCTGGCGCCCGGCGGCCGGCTGGCCGTGGTCACCTTCCATTCGCTGGAGGACCGCATCGTCAAGGCGTTCCTGACCGAGCGCACCGGCAACACCCCGGGCGGCTCGCGCCATGCCCCGGTCGCCATCGACCCGCGCAAGCCCAGCTTCACTCTGCGCTTCAAGGGCGCGCGCGAGGCCGGCGAGGAAGAACGGGCGGCCAATCCCCGCGCCCGCTCCGCCCGGCTGCGCGCCGCCGTTCGCACCGACGCCCCGGCCTGGGGGAGGATCGCGGCATGAGCGCAGCGGGGGCGATCCGGCGCGTGTTCGACTGGAAGGTCCGCGGCGTCCGCTGGGTCGAGATCATCGGCCTGGTCCTGGTCGCGGCGATGATTTTCTCGGTCTATCTGGCCAAGGCGGCGGCGGCGAGCGAGAGCGCCGAGATCGCCCGCCTGGAGCGCGAAATCCGGCAGAACGGCCAGCGGGTCCGCCTGCTGCGCGCCGAGGTGGCGCGGCTGGAGCAGCCCGGGCGGCTGGAGACCTTGTCGCGAATGGCCGGCCTGGCCCCGGTCGATGTACAGCGGCGGGCGACTGTGTCGGCCCTGCCTGAACTGGCCCCGATTGCCGAGCCGCAGCCGGTGGTCATCGTCGCCCCGACCCCCGCCGCCGCTCCCGCTCCCGCGGAGGCCGCGCAATGAGCGTTCACGAGCCTCAGTGGGATCGGCCCGCCCCCGGCGTTCCGGGCCAGGTCTCCGTGCCCTCGTGGCGCTGGCTGTCCGAGGCCGTGTGGCGGATCGAGCATTCGTTCGGCCGGGCGCGTGCCGACGCGCGGCCGGAAGAGGACACCCGGGTCCGCATCTTCGTTATTCTGATGCTGTTCTCGGCCGTGTTCGTCTGCCTCGCCCTGGGCGCCGTCAACGCCGCCCTTCTGGCTCCCAAGGGCGGCGGCGCCTGGGTGCGGCATCCGAACGCCATGATGCGCGGCGACCTGGTCGACCGGAACGGCGCCCTGCTGGCCACCAACATCGTCCACTACGGCCTCTACATCGATCCGGCCGAGGTCTGGGACCGCGAGGCCGCGGCGGTGAAGATCAAGCGGGTCATGCCGCGCATCTCGATGGAGCGGTTGCGGCGCGTGCTGTCGGGCGACCGGCGGCTCATCGTCACCACCGGGCTGACGCCGGCCGAGAAGGCGGCGGTTCACGGCCTGGCGCTGGGCGGCGTCACCTTCGAGCCGGAGGACCGCCGGGTCTATCCCTTGGGCGCCTCCACCACCCACGTGCTGGGCGCGGCCGACACGGGCGGCGAGGGCATCTCGGGCGCCGAGCTGGCTTTCAACCGCGAAATCCAGCAGGCCGGGGCCCGGGGCGAGAGCTTCGCCCTGTCCATCGATCTCCGAGTGCAGGGCGTGCTGGAGAACGAACTGGCGCGCGCCGTCGCTGAAAACCAGGCCAAGGGCGCGGTGGGCATCGTCCACGACGTCCAGACCGGCGAGGTCCTCGGCATGGCCAGCTGGCCCACGAGCGACCGGCTGAACCGCGCGACCTCTGCTCACTACGAGATGGGCTCGGTGTTCAAGACCTTCACTGTCGCCGCCGGTCTCGACACGGGCCGGGCGGACATGGACACGAAGTTCGACGCTACCGAGGCCTTCGTGATCGGCAACCGCCGCATCACCGACTTCCACGCCACCAACGAGGTGCTCACGCTGGAAGAGGTCTATCTGCACTCGTCCAACATCGGCACCTCGCGCCTCGCGGTCGAGATGGGCCCGACGGTGATGCAGGACTATTTCAAGCGCTTCGGCCTGCTGGACGCCGCGCCGATCGAACTGCACGAGTCGGCCCGGCCGCGCCGCCCGATCAAATGGGACGACTCGACGCTCGCCTCGCTGTCGTTCGGCTATGGCATCATGATCACGCCGCTGCAGATGTCGGCGGCCATGGGCGCCCTGACCAACGGCGGCCGGTTCGTGCCCCTGACGTTGAGGAAGGGCGGTCTCCACAGCGCCGAGTCGCGCCAGGTGGTCAGTCCGGAGACCTCGGCCACCCTGCTGGAGCTGCTGCGGCTCAACGTCGTTCGGGGCTCGGGCGGCCGGGCCGACGCGCCGGGTCTGCGGGTCGGCGGCAAGACGGGGTCGGCGAACAAGCTGGTCAACGGCCGCTACGACCCCACCCATGCGGTCGGCACCTTCGCCGCCGTCTTCCCCGCCGACGGCCCGCTCGACGCCCGCCGCTACTCGATCCTGATCCTGATCGACGAGCCCGGGGCCTATCCGCGCACCGGCGGCTTCGTGGCCGCCCCGGCGGTGGGGCGAGTCGCCGATCGCATTGCGCCCTTCCTCGGCGTGCAGCGCCGCGCTGATCCCTACCGCACCGCCATGGGCGAGAAGATCCCGGCCTTCGAGGATGTCGCGGGGGACGGCCGATGAGCGCCCTCCAGCCCGCCTCGATGAAGCTGTCGGACCTGTTGCGCCGCGATCTGCCCGCCGATCCGGTGATCACCGGCGTCACCGCCGACAGCCGCAAGGTCGCGCCGGGCAGTCTGTTCGTGGCCCTGCCCGGCAGCGCCGCCGACGGCCGCGCCTTCATCCCGCAGGCGCTGTCGCAAGGCGCCGCGGCCGTACTGGCCCCGGCCGACACTGACACGGCCGTGGCTCCGGTGCTGGTCACCTCGGGCGACGTGCGCCGCGCCTACGCCATCGCCGCTCGCGGGTTCTACGGCGCCCAGCCGGCCACCTGCGTGGCCATCACCGGCACCAACGGCAAGACGTCGGTGGCGGCTTTCTGCCGCCAGATCTGGGCCTCGCTCGGTCGGTCCGCCGCGAGCATGGGGACGCTCGGCGTTTTGCAACAGTCGGGTAACGTTAATCAGACCTTGACCGGCCCCGGCCTGACCAGCCCGGACGCCGCCGACGCCGCCCGCCTGCTGGCCGAACTGGCCGCCGGCGGCGTCACCCACCTGGCGCTGGAGGCGTCGTCGCACGGCATCGACCAGCGGCGCCTGGACGGGGTCAGCCTGAAGGCGGCGGCCTTCACCAACCTGACCCAGGACCATCTCGACTATCACGGCGACATGGACAGCTACCGCGCCGCCAAGCTGCGCCTGTTCGAGACCTTGCTGCCGCGCGGCCGAACGGCGGTGCTGAACGCCGACTCCGACGCCTATTCCAGCTTCGCGGCCGCCTCGATCATGTCGGGCCTGAGCGTCATGGGCGTGGGCGAGCGCGGTCGGGACCTGACGCTGGTGGGGCGACGCGCCGTGCCCGAGGGCCAGAGGCTGACGCTGGACGTGCGCGGCGCGCTGCACGAGGTGCTGCTGCCGCTGGCCGGAGCCTTCCAGGCCTCAAACGCCCTGGTGGCGGCGGGTCTGTGCATCGCCGGCGGCGAGGCGCCCGAGCAGGTGCTGGCCGGCCTCGAAAAGATCACCGGCGCGCAAGGGCGGCTGCAGCGCATTCCAGGGCCCGGACGCGGCGAGGTCTATGTCGATTACGCCCACACGCCGGACGGGCTGGAGACGGTGCTGACGGCGCTGCGCCCGCATGCTGCGGGCCGGCTGATCGTCGTCTTCGGCGCCGGCGGCGACCGCGACCGCGCCAAGCGTCCGATCATGGGCGAGATCGCCGGTCGGCTGGCCGATGTGGCCATCGTCACCGACGACAATCCGCGCTCGGAAGACCCGGCCGTCATCCGCCGCGCAGTGCGCGAGGGCTGCCCCGACGCGCAGGAAATCGGTGACCGCCGCGCCGCCATCCGTCACGCCATCGACCAGATGCGCGACGGAGATGTGGTGGTCATCGCCGGAAAAGGGCATGAGCAGGGACAGATCGTCGGCGGGGTGACCCATCCTTTCGACGACGCCACCGAAGCCGCCCTGGCCCAGCTGATCCATGCCTGAGACCACGCCCCTCTGGACCTCCGCCGAAATCGAGACCGCCACCGGCGGGACGCTGTCCGGCGCGCCGTTCGAGGTCGCCGGGATCACCTACAACAGTCGCGAGATCGTCGCTGGCGACCTGTTTCTGGCCTTGAAGGGCGCTCGGGACGGGCATGATTTCGCCGCCGCCGCCTTCGCCGCCGGCGCGGCCGGGGCGATCACCGAACACCTGGTCGAGGGACCGTCGGTCGTCGTCGCCGACACCCTGCGGGCGCTGGAAGACCTCGGCGTCGCCTCGCGCGAGCGCAGCCCGCACGTCCGCCGCGGCGCCGTGACCGGCTCGGTCGGCAAGACCAGCGTGACCCAGGCGATCAAGGCCGGGCTCGACCTCGCCGGGCCGGCCCACGCCTCGATCAAGAGCTACAACAATCACATCGGCGTGCCGCTGACGCTGGCGCGGATGCCGCGCTCGACCGCCCGCGCCGTATTCGAGATCGGCATGAACGCGCCGGGCGAAATCGCGCCGCTGGCGAGGATGGTTCGGCCGCACGCCGCCTGCATCACCACGGTCGGCCCGGTCCATATCGAGGCCTTCGCCGAGGGCGAGGCGGGGGTGGCGGCCGAGAAGGCGGCGATCTTCGAGGGTCTGGCGCCGGATGGCGTGGCGGTCCTGAACGGCGACGTCAGCTTCGCCGCCGTGCTGGACGCCGCCGCCCGCAAGGCGGGGGCGCGGCGGGCCACCTTCGGCGTCGACGGTCGTCATGACGCCCGCCTGATCGATTTCGAGCCGGGGCCGGAGGGCGCGCGGGTCAAGGCCGAACTGTTCGGCAAGCCGCTGGACTTCGCCCTGCGCCAATCCGGCTTCCACTGGGGTCTGAACAGCCTGTGCGTCCTCCTGATGCTGGATGCGCTGGACGTGCCGCTGGACACCGCCCTCGCCGCGCTCGCTGACTTCCAGCCGCTGGCGGGCCGGGGCCAGACCACCGTGGTCAAGGCGCCCGGCGGGGCGTTCACCCTGATCGACGAGAGCTACAACGCCAACCCGTTGTCGATGGCCGCCGGCTTCCGCAGCCTCGGCGCCAAACCTGTGTCGCCGGGTGCGCGTCGCGTCGTCGTGCTGACCGACATGCTGGAGCTCGGCGACCAGTCCCGCGCCCTCCACGAGGGCCTCGCCGGCCCCATCGCCGCCGCCGGCCTCGACCTGGTCCACACCGCCGGGCCGGAGATGAAGCGGCTGCACGACGTCCTGCCGCCCGAACGCCGAGGCCTGTGGCGCGAAGCCGCCGCCGATCTCGCCGCCGAGGCCGCGGCTCTTGTCGCGCCGGGCGATATCGTCATGGTCAAGGGATCGAACGGCTCGAAGGCGTCGCTGGTCGCCGGGGCCCTTGCTGCGCTCGGAGGGGCCGCCTGATGTTCTACCTTCTGTATCTCCACTACGCCGACATCGCGCAGGACTATCCGCTGCTCAATCTGGTCCAGTACCAGACGGTGCGGGTCGCCCTCGCCATGGCCACGGCCATGATCGTCGCGGTGGCCATGGGCAGCCGCTTCATCGCCTGGATCCGGGTCAAGCAGGGCCGGGGCCAGCCGATCCGGTCCGACGGCCCGGTGTCGCACCTGTCCAAGGTCGGCACCCCGACCATGGGGGGGCTGATGATCCTCGCCGGCATCGCCGTGGCGGTCCTTCTGTGGGGCGACCTGACCAGTCCGTACATCTGGATCGTGTCGTTCGTGACCGCCGCCTTCGGGGTGCTGGGCTTCATCGACGACTACGCCAAGGTGACCAAGCAGACCTCGGCCGGCCTGACCTCGAAACAGAAGCTGGTCGCCCAGGTGATCGTCTCGATCATCGCCGGGGTGCTGACGGTGCTGTGGATGACCCAGTCGCCGACCTCGCCCGGGCTCGAAACCTCGATCGCCTTCCCCTTCTTCAAGGCGGTGCTGCTGAATATCGGCTGGTTCTACGTCCTGTTCGCCGCCTTCACCCTCGTCGGCTTCTCCAACGCGGTGAACCTGACCGACGGGCTGGACGGCCTGGCCATCGTCCCGGTGATGATGGCGGCGGCGGCGTTCGGCCTGATCAGCTATCTGGTCGGCAACTTCATCTTCTCGGATTACCTGGGCGTCCACCACGTACCGGGCTCGGGCGAGCTGGCCATCTTCTGCGCCGCCATCATCGGCGGCGGCGTCGGCTTCCTCTGGTACAACGCCCCGCCGGCCAAGATCTTCATGGGCGACACCGGCTCGCTGGCCCTCGGCGGCGCGCTCGGCGCCATCGCCGTGGCCACCAAGCACGAGCTGGTGCTGGGCATCGTCGGCGGCCTGTTCGTCATCGAGGCCGCCTCGGTCATGATCCAGGTCGCCTACTTCAAGGCCACGAAGAAGCGCATCTTCCTGATGGCGCCGATCCACCACCATTTCGAGAAGATGGGCTGGCCGGAATCGACGGTGGTGATCCGCTTCTGGATCGTCTCGGCCATGCTGGCCCTCGCCGGTCTGGCCACGCTGAAGCTGCGATAGCGCCATGATCCCCGTCCCCGGCTTCGAAGGACGGAGGATCGCGGTCTTCGGCCTCGGCAGGTCGGGACTGACGGCCGCGCGCGCCCTCAAGGCCGGCGGAGCGTCGCCGGTGCTGTGGGACGACAGCGTCTCCAGCCGCATGCAGGCGGAGGCGGAAGGGTTCGCGGTCGAGGACCTCACCGCCGCCGACTGGTCCGGCTTTGCGGCGCTGGTGCTCTCCCCGGGCGCGCCCCTGACCCATCCGAAGCCGCACTGGACGGTGGACAAGGCGAATGCGGCGGGCGTCGAGATCGTCGGCGACATCGAACTGTTCGCGCGGGCGCTGGCCGCTTTGCCGGAGGACGAGCGTCCCTTGGTCGTGGCCATCACCGGCACCAATGGCAAGTCCACCACCACCGCCCTGATCGGCTGGGTGCTGAAGCGGGCGGGGATGACCGTCCACGTCGGCGGCAACATCGGCATCGGCGTGCTGGCCCTGCCGGCGCCGACGGCCGGCGCGGTCTATGTGATCGAGGTGTCGAGCTATCAGCTGGACTTGACCAGGACATTTGCGCCCACCATCGCCGTTCTGACCAACATCAGCCCCGACCATCTGGACCGCCACGGCGGCATGGAGGGGTATGTCGCGGCGAAGGAAAAGATCTTCCAGTCACGCTCCACCCACAAGTACCTGGGGGTCGATGATCCGGATGGACGGGCGGTGCTGGAACGGCTGCGCGCTTCGCGGCAGGCCGTAGATGAAGTGTCGGTAGCCGGACCGCTCGAGGGCGTGACGGGGATGTATCTTCACGAGGGCTGGCTGGCCTTTAACGTCCGGCCGACGCGGGACGCGCCGGTCGAACGCTGCAAGATCGTCGATCTGTCCAGGGCGCGGTCGCTGCCGGGTCGCCACAACGCCCAGAACGCGGCCTTCGCCTTCCTCGTGGCGACGGATATGGGCATTCCGCATGAGACCGTGATCGAAGGGCTCCTGTCCTTCCCCGGCCTCGCCCATCGCATGGAGCCCGTCGCCACCCTCGGCCGTGTCCGTTTCATCAACGACTCCAAGGCGACCAACGCCGACGCCGCACGGCAGGCGCTGTCGTCCTACGAGCGCAGCTTCTGGATCGCCGGCGGCCGGGCCAAGGCGGGCGGCATCGACGATCTCGAGGACCTGTTCCCGCGCGTGGCCGAGGCCTTCCTGATCGGCGAGGCGGCCGGGCCGTTCGCCGCCCGGCTGAGCGACACCCCGCATCGCGTCTGCGGCGACATGGCCACCGCCGTGAAGGCCGCCGCCGAGGCCGCCGCCTCCACCGGCCGCGACGAGGTGGTGCTGCTCAGCCCCGCCGCCGCCTCCTTCGATCAGTATCCCGACTTCGAGGCCCGGGGCGAAGCCTTCCGCGCCGCCGTCCTCGCCCTCGGCGCGACCCCTGCGAGCGCCTCATGACCGAAGGCTACAGCCCCGCATTCTCCCGCAACGACCAGAGCCCGATCGCCAAATGGTTCTGGACCGTCGACCGCGGCCTGCTGGTGGCGGCGCTGACGCTGATGGCCCTCGGCGTCGCTCTGAGCTTCGCCTCGAGCCCAGCGGCGATCGACGCCGACCAGTCGATCAGCGACCCGTTCCACTATTCCTGGCGCATGGTGGTCTGGGCGTCGATGGGGCTGGTGCTGATGCTGACCAGTTCGCTCCTGTCTCCGCGGGGCGTGCGGCGTATCGCGGTGTTGGCGCTTCTGGCCGCCATTCTGACCATGATGGCCCTGCCATTCATCGGCGACGAGGTGAAGGGGGCGGCGCGCTGGATCAACCTCGGCCCGTTCAGCCTGCAGCCGTCCGAGTTCGCCAAGCCCGGCCTGATCGTCTTCGCCGCCTGGATGTTCGCGGAAGCCCAGAAGGGACAGGGCGTGCCCGGCGTCAGCATCGCGTTCGGCTTCTGGGCCCTGACCGTCGGCCTGCTGCTGATCCAGCCCGACATCGGCCAGACCCTTCTGGTCACCACCACCTTCATGGCGGTCTTCTTCATGGCCGGGGTGCCGCTGAAATGGGTGGCGGTGCTGGCCGCGGCGGGCATGGCCGGCGTGGTGTCGCTGTATTTCGCCTTCGGACACATGCGCGACCGCCTCAGCCGCTTCCTGTCGCCCGAGAACACCGACACCCACCAGATCGACCGCGCCTCCGAGGCCATCCGCGCCGGCGGTCTGGTCGGGCGGGGCGTGGGCGAGGGGGTGATGAAGAAGCACGTGCCCGACCTGCACACCGACTTCATCTATTCCGTCGGCGCCGAGGAGTTCGGTCTGATCTTGTCACTGGCCATGATCGGCCTCTACGCCTTCATCGTCGTGCGCGGCATGAAGCGGGCCATGAAGCTGAACGACGCCTACGAGCAGACCGCCGCCGCCGGCCTGTTCATGCTGATCGGCCTGCAGGCCTGCATCAATATCGCGGTCAACCTCAACCTGATCCCGACCAAGGGCATGACCCTGCCGTTCATCAGCTACGGCGGCTCGTCCATGCTGGCCATGGGCTTGACTATGGGGCTGGCCCTCGCGCTGACCCGCCGCCGCCCCGGCGCCTACGAGCCGGGCGCCACCCTGCCGCAACGGCGGCGGATACTGCCGTAAGGAGCGTCATGACCGCCAGACTCTGCGTCGTCGCCGCCGGGGGCACCGGCGGACATATGTTCCCGGCCGAGGCGCTGTCGCGCGAACTGGCGGCGCGGGGCTGGCGCATCGTGCTGGCGACCGACCACCGGGGCGAGCAATACGCCCACGCCTTCCCGGCCGAGGAGCGGATCGCCCTCGACGCCGCGACCGGGCGAGGACCGATTGGACTGGCGAAGGCCGGTCTGACGATCGTGCGCGGCGTGGTTCAGGCCCGGGCGGTGCTGAAGCGGCTCGACGCGGCGGTGGTCGTCGGTTTCGGCGGCTATCCCTCGGCGCCGGCCCTGCTGGCGGCGCTCAGCCAGCGCCGGCCGACCCTGCTGCACGAGCAGAACGCGGTGCTGGGCCGCACCAACCGCTGGCTGGCGCCCTATGTCGGCGCCGTGGCCTCATCCTTCCCCAACCCCCAGAAGGTTCCCCAAGGCATGGGCGCGCGAGTGATGCTGGTCGGCAATCCGGTCCGCCCGGATATCCGCGCCCTCTACGACCGCCCCTTCGCCGCCCCCGCACCGGGCCAGCCGATCCGCGTACTGGTCACCGGCGGCAGCCAGGGCGCCCGCATCCTGTCGGAGACCGCGCCCCGCGCCCTGGCCGCCCTGCCGGAGCCGATCCGGTCGCGGCTGAAGGTGCAGCAGCAATCCCGTCCGGACTCGCTGGAGGCCGCCCGCCAGATCTATCTGGAGGCCGGCATCGACGCCGAGGTCGCCCCCTTCTTCCGCGACATGGCCGCCCGCCTGTCGGCCGCGCATCTGGTCATCGGCCGCGCCGGGGCCTCGACCTGTTCGGAGCTGGCCGTGGCCGCCCTGCCGTCGATCCTGATCCCGCTGAAGATCGCCATGGACGACCACCAGCGCTTCAACGCCGCCAGCCTCGCCGACGCCGGCGGGGCCGAGGTGATGCTCGAAGACGAGGTCACGGTCGACCGCCTGACCGTCGCGATCGCGTCCATCGTGACCAATCCGGCGCGGCTCGAGGCGATGAGTCGGGGCGCGCGCTCCACCGCCCTGCCGGACGCCACCCGCTCGCTCGCCGACAGGGTCGAGGCCGCCGGGAGCTAGGCTTCACGGCGCCGCTTCGGCGGTTCGTGCGTTAGCGAGGGAATGCCCTCGTTCATCACCGACCTGACCCACGAGGTCTTTCGCCTCTGGCGCCGGCTCTACTGGCTGCCGGAATGGGCGGTCGTCGCGGTCATCATCACGGCCTTCGTCTTCATCGGCTGGGCGGCCAACCAGATTGTCTTCGCCCTGCTCAGGCTGGCGGTGCGCAAACGCGACGTGTTCTGGCGCGGCGTCGTCGGCCGGGCGCGGCTGAAGGTGCGGATCGCGGTCATGCTGTCGGCCCTGTGGCTGGCCGTCACCGTGTCGCCGCTCGATCCCGACCCGTCCGAGACGGCCCGTCAGATTCTGGTCTTCCTGTTCATCCTGACCATGGGCTGGATGGCCATCGGGGCGTCGGACATGTGGGCGGTGGTCTATCTGCGCCGCTTCAA
>DASRXE010000031.1:0-7100 GCA_035654315.1 Brevundimonas sp. | reverse complement strand
TTCGGCTCGCGGTTGGCCGAGGGCCTGCTGCGTCACGGCTTCGAGGTGGTGGCGGCGGGGCGGGACGCCGGGCGGGCGGAAGCCGTGGCCGCGCGGCTGAGGGCGGCGTTTCCGGGCGGCGCAGTCGATGCGGCGGTCCTCGATACGGCCACGCTGACGCCGGAGATGCTGAAGGCCACCGGCGCGGACATCGTCGCCGACGCGGCGGGACCCTTTCAGGGGGCGGAGCCCGCCACGGCGCGGTCGGCCATCGCGGCCGGGCTCCACTATGTCGATCTGGCCGATGGCCGGGATTTCGTGGCGGCGTTCCCGGCGCTGCATGCCGCGGCGAAGGCGGCGGACGTGGTCGCCCTGACCGGCTGCAGTTCGACGCCGGCGCTGTCGAACGCCGTGCTGGACCGGCTGACGGCGGGGTGGCGGGAGGTCGTCTCCGTGGAGGCGGCGATTTCGCCGGGCGCGCGGGCGCCGCGCGGCCTGTCGGTCATGCGGGCCATCCTGTCGTGGCTGGGGCGCCCGGTGCGGGTGTTCGACGACGGGCGGTGGACGACCCGGCCGGGCTGGAGCGGACTGTACCGCCGAGACTTCGGGTCGGCGGGGCGACGGCGCGTGTCGTTATGCGAGACACCGGACCTCGATCTGTTCGCCGAGCGGTTCCGCCCCCGGGAGCGAGCGCTGTTCCTGGCCGGGCTGGCGCCGTGGCCGGCGCATGCAGGCGCGTGGCTTCTAGGGTGGACGGTTCGCCTGGCGCGGTTCGATCCGGCGCCGTTGGCGGAAATGCTGATCCGGCTGTCCGGATGGGCCGCGGGGTTTGGCTTGGACCGCGGCGCCATGCGGGTGGAGGCCTGGGGCGTGGACGGCAGCGGTCGGGCGGCGCGCGCAGTATGGCGGCTGGTGGCCGAACCGGGGGCCGGGCCGGTGACGCCCAGCCTGCCGGCGTTGGCGGCGATCCAGGCCATTGCGGCAGGACGGGTAGATGCGGGAGCGAGGCCCTGCGTCGGCGTGCTGACGCTGGAGGACATCGTCGCGGAGATGGTCCCGCACGGTCTGGCCACGGAGACGGCAGTCGAGCGCGGCGCGATCTTCGCCCGCGCCATCGGCCCCGCGTTCGACGCCCTTCCGGCTGCGATTCGGGCCCTGCATGAGACGTCGGGCCGGTCGCTGTGGCGCGGTCAGGCGGGCGCCGAAGGGGCTGCTGGGCCGCTGGCGGCGCTGGTGGCGCGGATCATCGGCTTTCCGCCCGCGCAGGATGCGTGCCTGGCCGAGGTCTCCATAATGGCGGATGGCGAGCGAGCGGTCTGGCGACGCCGCATCGGTGGGCACCGCTTCTCCAGCGTACTGTCGGCGCCGCGCGAGGGCGGGCGGGTGCGCGAACGGTTCGGACCCCTGAGCATGGACCTGAGATTGACGCCCGAGGGGGGACGGCTGGTCTATCGGGTGGAGGGCTGGCGGCTGGGACCGCTGCCGCTGCCGCGCGCGCTGGGCCCCACCACCACGGCGCACGAGTCGGTCGACGTCGAAGGCCGCTTCGTCTTCGACGTCGAGATCCGCCTGCCGTTGGTCGGACGGGTGGTGCGCTATCGCGGCTGGCTGGTCCGCGAGGATCAGGCGCGCTTGCGGACGAACACCGTGCCGGCCGAATAGCCGGCTCCGAAGCTGCAGATCAGACCGATATCGCCGCGGGCGAAGCCGTCGTTGTGCAGGTGGAAGGCGATGATCGAGCCGGCCGAGGAGGTGTTGGCGTAGTCGTCGAGGATAATGACGTTCTCGTCCGGCGTCGGCTCGCGGCCCAGCACCTTGCGGCCGATGAACTGGTTCATGTTGATGTTGGCCTGGTGCAGCCACAGCCGCTTCAGCTGCGTCGGATCGAGGCCGAGGTCGCCGGCGTGGTCGATGATCATCTCCGAGACCATCGGCACCACGTCCTTGAACACCTTGCGGCCCTGCTGGACGAACATCTTGTCGGTCAGGCCGGTCGGCGGCACGACCTCCGCTTCGCCGGTGGGCAGGGCGGCCTTGTTCAGGAAGCCGAAATTGTTGCGGATGTTGTTCGACATCTCCGTCTTCAGCCGCGTGCCGAGGATCTCCCAGCCATCGACGGCCTGATCCCCGGCCTCGATGATCACGGCGGTGGCGACGTCGCCGAAGATGAAGTGGCTGTCGCGGTCCTTGAAGTTGAGATGGGCCGAGCAGACCTCCGGATTGACCATCAGCACCGCCTTGACCGAACCGGAGGCGATGAAGTCGGCGGCGGTCTTGATGCCGAAGGTGGCGGAGGAGCAGGCCACGTTCATGTCGAAGGCGAAGCCCTCGATGCCCAGCGCCTGCTGCACCTCGATGGCCATGGCCGGGTAGGGACGCTGCATATTGGAGGCGGCGCAAAGCACGGCGCCGATCTCCGAGACCGGCTTGCCCCAGCGGGCGATGGCGTCCTGCGCGGCCTTCACCGCCATTTCGGCGAGGATCGACAACTCGTCGTCGCCGCGTTCGGGCAGGTTGGGGGCCATGCGGCCGGGGTCGAGGATGCCGGCCTTGTCGAGCACGAAGCGCGACTTGATGCCGGAGGCCTTCTCGATGAACTCCACCGAGGACGGGGTCAGGGGCTCCATCTCGCCCGCCGCGATGGCGTCGGCATGGTCGCCGTTGAAGCGGTCGGCGAAGGCGTTGTAGGCCGCGACCAGCTCCTCGTTGGAGATGGCCTGTTCCGGCGTGAACAGGCCGGTGGCGGCGATGACGGCTTTGGACATGGAAGAGGTGGCCCTAACGCTCGCGGCGCGGCCGCTCGCTGCTTGAGGGCCGGCTCAGTTCTGTTTCTGGACGGACTAGATAGGCCCGTCTGATGGCGGCGTCGAGGCGGCCTCGTGCCGGGCCAGCAGGCGATGGGCGGCGTCGAGGTGCAGGCGCTCGACCATTCGGTAGCCGACGCGGATCGCGCCCTTGCCCTCGGCGTCCGCGGCGGCGAACGCCGCGATCACCTCGCGGGCGCGGGCGACCTCTTCGGCGGACGGCGAAAAGGCGGCGTTGGCGGCGGCGATCTGGGCCGGATGGATCAGGCTCTTGCCATCGAAGCCGAAGGCGCGGCCCTGGCGGCATTCGGTCTGGAGCCGGTCGGCGTCGTCGGTGGCGTTGACCACCCCATCGATGGCCAGCAGGCCGTGGCCGCGAGCGGCGGCGACGACGGCGGCCAGCCACGGCTTCAGCGGGTCGCGATCGGGACCCAGTTGCAGGTTCAACCGCTCGCCGAGGTCGTTGATCCCCAGCATCAGGGCTGCGAGCGGCGCGCCGGCGCCGGCGATCTCGTCCAGACGCAGCAGCGACAGCGGCGTCTCGACCATGATCCACAGGGCGACGCCGGCCGGCAGGCGGGCCGCGACCGCGCGCACGGCCTCGGGACTCTCGATCTTGGGCGCGACGACGAAGGCGGGCTGGTGGCCGGCGAGGGCGGTCAGGTCGTCTTCGCCCCATGGTGTGTCGAGGCCGTTGATCCGCACGCCGACGCGGGGACCGAAACCGCCGGCCTTGAGCGCCTCGACGGCCGCCTGCCGGGCTTCGGCCTTGGCGTCAGGGGCCACGGCGTCCTCGAGGTCGAGGATAACGGCGTCGCAGGCCAGGCTGCGCGCCTTCTCGATCGCGCGCGCATTGCTGGCCGGCAGGTAGAGGACAGAGCGGAACAGGTCCATCAGACGCGGCCCGTCACCGGGATGAGAGCGCCGGTGATGGCCCGGCTTTCCGGCGAGGCCAGGAACAGCATGACGCGGGCGAGGTCGGCAGGCTGGACCCATTTGGCCGGATCGGCGTCCGGCATGTCCGCTCGGTTCTGCTCGGTGTCGAGGATCGACGGCAGCACGGCGTTGACGGTGACCGGGGTCGCCTTGAGCTCCTCGGCCAGGCTTTCGGTCAGACGGTGGACCCCGGCCTTGGAGGCGGCGTAGGCGCCCATTCCGGCGCCGCTCTTCAGGGCGGCGTTGGCGCCGACGTTGACGATGCGGCCCTCGGGCGACTGCTTGAGCAAGGGCAGGGCGGCGCGGCTGGCGTTCAGGACCGTCTTCAGATTGAGGGCGAACAGCCGGTCCCAGGCGGGCTCCGGGTCGTCGGCCGTCTGCCAGACGAAGCCGCCGGCGATGTTGAGCAGGGCGTCGACGCCGCCGAACCGATCGGCCACAGCCGCCATCGCCCGGTCCGCCGCGGCCGGGTCGGTCAAGTCGACGCCGCCCAGCTCCAGCACGTCGTCCGGCGCGGTCTGGCCGCGGGCGTGATCGACGACGGCGACGTTCAGTCCGTCCGACAGGGCGGCCTCAAGCACGGCGCGGCCGAGGACGCCGTGGCCTCCGGTGATGACGAGGGTGCGGGTCAAGCGACAGTCTCCATGGGGCGGCGCGAGGGCCAGAGGCGCGCCGCCCCGCGCACGCCGGACGAGTCGCCCCAGCGGGCGGGGACGATGACGCCATTCCAGGCGTCGGTGAAGGCATGGCGCTGCACGATGGGCGGCAGTGCGTCGTAGAGCTCGGCGACGTTGGACAGACCGCCGCCTACGACCACGACGTCGGGATCAATCAGGTTGACCACCATGGCGATGGCCCGGCCGAGCCGGTCGGTGCACAGGCCGAGTGAGTGGCGGGCTTCAGCCTCGCCGGCGCGCGCGTCGGCGACGATCTGCTCGGCGCCCAAGGCCTGGCCGGTGCGCGCGAGGTGGTCGCGCTGCAGGCCTGTGCCGGACACCCAGGTTTCGAGACAGCCGTGCAGGCCGCACCAGCAGGGGGGACCGGGCGCCTCCTCCGCGGTCGGCCACGGCAGGGAGGTGTGGCCCCACTCGCCGGCCACGCCGTTTGCGCCCTCGATCAGCCGCCCGCCCACGGCGACTCCGCCGCCGCAGCCGGTGCCGACGATGATGGCGAAGACCACGTCCTTGCCTGCCGCCGCGCCGTCGACGGCCTCGGAAAGGGCGAGGCAGTTGGCGTCGTTGGCCAGCCGCACGGGCCGCCCCAGATGCTGCTGCAGGTCTTCCCCGAACCGCCGCCCGTTCAGCCAGACGGAGTTGGCGTTGCGCATCACGCCGGTGGTCGGCGAGATCGAGCCCGGCGCGGCGATGCCGACGGGACCGCCAGCCCCGCTTTCGGCCTCGACGGCGGCGATCAGGCGGGCGACGGCTTCGAGCGCCGGGTCATAAGCGCCGGGATTGGGCTCCCGCCGGCGGGCGACAACGGCGCCGTCGTCGCCGATGACCGCCGCCTCGATCTTGGTGCCGCCGAAGTCCACGCCAATCCGCATGGGCCGAGGCTTAGCAGATGATCAGGCCGCGAACACCCGGCCGAGCAGCCGTTCCAGCGCCCGGGCGTCGACGGCATCGAAGGCGGCTGTCTCCGTGGCGTCGACGTCGAACACGGCGATCAGGGCGCCCGATCGATCAAGCACCGGCACGACGATCTCGCTGGCCGAGCGGCTGTCGCAGGCGATGTGACCGGGAAAGGCGTTGACGTCCTCGACGATCTGGGTCTGGCGGGCCGCCGCCGCGGCGCCGCAGACGCCGCGCCCGAAGGCGATGCGCAGGCAGCCGAGGGTGCCCTGGTACGGCCCGACGACCATCTCGCCCGCCTTGTCCGGATCGACCACGTAGAAGCCGGCCCAGAAGAAGGCGGGGAAGGCGTCGGCCAGCATGGACGAGACGGTCGCCATCCGCGCCGTCAGGTTCGGTTCGCCTTCCAGCACCGCGAGAATCTCATCCTCGACCTCGGCGTAACGGGCAGCCTTGTCGGCGGGACGATCTTCACGGGCGACGTAGGACATCAGGCGGGGCTCCAGGCGATGAACGCCATATAGGCGCCTCTGAACCCGCAGGCGAGGGGGCGGCTTTTCGCCTGTGAGGGGAATCGCAAGCTGCTGATTCCCGGGGACAACTCGGCGGGAGTCACAAAAAGGCCGCGATGCGGCAACGCTTTGTCGCAAACCAGCGTTAACCTTGACAGACAGTTAACTGGACCGGACTGTCCCGGTCGCGCAAAGCTTAACGGGCGAGCCGGGGGACGCCCGCTCCAGTGGTGCGAGGGGTCTATGGGCGAGGGCGAGGCGAACAAGTCCGGTCGCGGGCGTTTCGAACGGTCGCGCGGCCCCGTCGCCATCGCGGCGATTGCGGGCGTTCTGGCCGTGACCGCCCTGGGCATGGTGTCGTGCGGGGACCGGAGCAACGGCGTCCGCTTCTGGCAGCGCACGGACGCGGCCTCGAACGCCTGTCCGCGTCCGGCCTCCCTGACCGGCTCTGAATTCAACGCCCAGGAGACGGGACTGCGCGCGCTGCGCCGCGCCGCCTTCCGTGGCGACTTCTTCGCCCAACTGGAACTGGGCGCCCGCTACGCCGCGCTCCGGGCGACAGACAAGAATATCGAAGATCCGATCGAAAGCGCCACCTGGTACGCCATGGCGCTGTCCAATGACGAGGGCTATGCCCCGATCAACCGGGTCGACCGCGGCGGCTTCGGCGGCTGGCGTCCGCTGTCGAAATATGACGACTGCCGCGCTTTCGAACGGCACATGGCCTACCAGCGCCTGGACCGCCAGCTCGGCCAGATGACGCGGGAAGAGCAGGAGGCGGTGCGCGACCGGGTCATCTACGTCCTGTCGACCCAGGACGCAGAGGGCTTCCGCACCCTGGCGCGGCTGCACGATGGTCTCTACGGCCCGTTCGGCGAGCCCGAGGACAATCGCGAGGCCCGCGAGGCCTGGGGCCGCGACAGCGGCGGCGCGCTCGACAGCCGCGACCGTCGCCGGCGCGGATATCAGGCGGCCACCAGCCTGTTCCCGCGCAACGACGTCGACGCCTATCTGTACAACTATCTCGCAGTGCAGACCGGCGACGTCGGCGCCTATGTGCTGATGAAGGACTTCGAGAAGTCCGCGCCGCGCCGCGACCAGTACAGCCGCTTCGTCGAGGCCAAGGCCCGGCAATGGACGCCCCCGTTCGAATTCTATCCCAATGAGGCGCCGGCCTCGGGCGTGCCCTTCTCGGATGAAAGCCGGCCGCGCGGCGATGCCTATGAATACGCCCTGACCCGGATGGGGACCGAACTGCCGTTCCTCCACGTCGGACGGGCGCTGCGTTACCTCGGCAT
>DASRXE010000030.1:0-15924 GCA_035654315.1 Brevundimonas sp. | reverse complement strand
GACTGACCCGGGTGGCGGGCCAGGGCGAAGGCCAGTTGCCAGGTGAAGGAGATCCAGCCTTCGATCATGCCGTCGAAGACGTCGGACCAGTCGGTTCCCGCGGGGGCGGAGCGGACCACCCGAACGAGGCTGTCGTCGCCGCGCGCCTCGACCTCGTAGCGGTCCGGGACGCCAACGAAATCCACCACCCGGCGCGCATCATCGGCCGTGGCGTGGGTGATGAAGATGAAGTCGATCTCGTCCTTCAGGGTGTCGGCGTCCCAGCCGAACCACTGCTTGATCTGCTGCGGGTCGCGCAAGGCCGCCCAGACGGCGTCGGCGGGGGCGGGGACGGTGACCTCGACGAGGACACGGTCTTCCGTGGGCTGTTCGGCGGCTTCGGTCATGGCGGTCAGTTCCTTGGGGCTGTGGCTTTGGCGACAGCCGGGTGGGCGGCGGCGGTAAGGCGGTAGCGGCGGCCCGAAGGCGCGGCGTATTTGCGGGCGAGGCCGGCGACGGCGGCGCTGACCTCTTCGGTGAAGGCGTCGAAATCGGACGGCTTGGCGAAGCTGACGTCGGCCTCGACGGTCAGGGTCAGCAGGCGTGACCCTTCCGCGGCCGCGTCCTGTCGCATCCGGGCGACGTCCCGGACGATGGTCGAGGCGGTCGAGATCAGGTGGTCCGCGGCGTGGCGATCCTGCGCCTCTATGGCGTCGGGGTCGGCCGGAGCCTGCATCAGGCCCGGGTCGAGGACGTGGTCGCGCGCGGCGACAAACAGACGTTCGGTGAAGCCACGCTTGCGCCGTTCGCCGGCGGGCTGGACCAGGCCGGCCGCTTCGAGGGCCCGCAGGTGGTAGCCGATCTTCTGCCGCGGCATCTCGAGTTGTTCAGCCAGCCCGGCCGCTGAAGCCGGCTCGGCAAGCGCCTTCAGGATGCGGCGACGAATGGGCGCCAGCGCCAGCAGGGCGGTATCCAGATCGTCGAGCAGGGCCGAGGGGCGGGCGGTCATTCCCGTCAATCTGTATTAGACAAATAGAATTGTCAAATAGCCCTAAGCACGAGAAGCGACATCCTTCGACGCCCGCTCAAGCACGGCGGCGGGCGGCTCGCCGGGTGCGACCTCGGCCACGCCGACCTCGAACTCGACCACGAAGGGCGAGCGGTCCGGGCCCGCGTCGAAGGCGGTGCAGCCGATGACCGCAGCGATTCGGTCCGCGGCGATGCGCCCGGAGGGGCCGCGCGTGGCGGGCAGGGCGAGGGCGAACACGTCCGGCGACAGGCGGGCGGCCGTGTCCTCCGTACGGATCAGGCGGGAGACCATGGCGCCGATCTGGGGCAGAGCCCGGTCGAGCCAGCCGCCCTTGCGCGCCTCGGCCACCGCCGGGGTCTCCGAGACGCGAAGCACAACCACCGACAGGGGGCGCCGACGCAGGCGGGCGCCCTCGGCGACGCGAGCGAGATGGCTGGCGAACAGCTCGGGCGTGAACAGCCCCGTTGCGGGATCGGTCAGGCCGGAGCCCCGCGCGCTTTCCAAGGCCCGCCGGACGGCGAGGTGGCGCCGGTGATGTCGGGCCAGGGCGACGATCCGGTCGGCGGTTTCTTCTTCCGGCGTATCGGCGGCGGCGACGTCGGCGAAGCCGCGATTGTAGAGCTCCGACAGATTGATCTCGCCGGAGCCGCGCAGATAGAGCACCGCCGGGATGTGGTAGAGGCGGGTGTTCCGCTTCATGCCCGAGGCGATCGATAGAGCCGGCGCGTGGTCCTCGGCGCCCCACAGCACGGCGGCGTCGAACGGCCGTTCGTGCAGGTAGTCGAAAGCCGTGTAGGGCGTCGGGGCCGCCACCACCTCGCAGCCGCGGGCGGCGAGGGCGTTGGACAGGGCGAGGAAGTGGCGGTCCGGCTTGCCGGCGGCCAGGACACGCAACGGGCTGGCGTCCATGTCGGCGAGCGGCAGCGGTTCGCCCCGGGCGGCGAAGGTCGCCTCTCGCAGGCTGACCTCCTCCTCGGCGATGGCGGCGCGGACGAGGTTCTCCAGGCGGAGCGCGGCCTGCGCGGCGTGCGGCGCACCCGACATGGCGATGTCGGCGACCCCCGGCGGCCAGTCTGCCCCCTCCGGACCGATCGCCATGACCGGCAGTCGGCGCGGCGAGACCGTCTGGCGCAGGGCGGCGACGCCCCCAACCGCGTCCGGCGTTCGCGCGTCGATGATCACCGTTTCGAGCGGCCAGTCGATCAGGACCTGAACGGCCCCCGCGAGCGACCGGGCCGTGACCGTGCGCCAGCCCAGCGCATCCAGGCCCTGGCACAGGGAGCCGATCAGGTCGTCGTCCGGGGCGACGACCAGAATACGCGGATCGGAAGTCAAGACGATGTCTCCAGCAGCCCCCCACCCGGGCCGCGTTCTCAAGCGGACGGACCATAGCGACGGTCGCCGGGGCGAGGCAACCGGGCGCCCCATCCTTTCCCCGGCGGCGAATTGCGCTAAAGGGAGCAGCATCAGGGGCGGGACGGGATGACGGTTTGCAGGCCAGGGCGGATATGAAGGATGCCGTGCGTTGGGCGACGCCCGCGCTGTGGGGGCGTCTTGCGGTCAAGGCGTTCGCGCGCAGCTGGGGCCGCGACGTCATGCTCTATACGGGTGGGGTGTCCTTCTTCGCCCTGCTGGCGGTGTTCCCGGCGATCGCCATCCTGATCGGCTTCTACAAGGCGGTGCTGTCGATCGGCCAGGTCAGCGAACAGGCGGCGGCGCTGGCGGACGTCATGCCGCATGCGGCGCGGGCCATCTTCATGACCGAGATCGATCGCCTGGCCCATGCCTCGGCGCGGACCGTCTCGGCCCAGAGCGCCTTCGCCTTGATCATTGGCGGGTACGCCGCACATCGTGGATTCAAGGCGTTGCTGGCGGGACTGAACCTGATCCATGATGAGACGGAGCCCCACGGCTTCCTCAAGTTCAACCTGCTCGCCTTCTTCGTGGCCCTGTTCGCCTTCGCCCTGTTCACCGTGGTGTCGGGCGCCGTGGTGACGTCCCGGCTGCTGGAACATACGGGACCGGGCGCGCCCACCGGCGGCCTCGGCCAGGAGGTGGCGCTCGTGGGCCTTTGGCCCGCCCTGGGACTCGGGGTCGGGCTGACCATGCTCTATCGCTACGCCATGTCACACCGGGCGCCGGTGGCCTGGTTTCCGGCCATCGTCGGGGGCGTGGTGGCGACGGTGATGTCGACCATCTCGTCGTGGCTGTGCGCCATCTATGTCGAGCAGATCGCCCCGCTGGGCGCGACCTACGGCTCGGTCGGCGCCATCGTCGTGCTGCTGATCTGGCTGTCGTGGAACGTCAACGCCATCTTCTACGGCGGCGCTTTCGCCACCGAAATGGAGATCATCCAGCGGTCGAGCGGCGCGCCGGAGCTGGAGCCGGCCGATCCGCTACCGGAATCGGTGGTCAGCCTGTCGGAACGGCGGGCGTCTCGACCTCGATAGTCAGGACTCCGTCGGCCTCTTCGATCGAGACGACGTGACCGCCCAGCGCCGCCAACAGATGCGGCACGTCGATCCGGGCCATGGGATCTGTGGCCAGCAGGGTCAGGCGCGCGCCGGGTGCGGCCTCGCGCATGGCCTTCTGCAGCCTGAGGCTCGGCGTGGGGCAGCGGTGGCCGCGCGCGTCGACGATCATGCGCCGATCCGGTCCAGCAACAGGGTGAGCGCGACCCGAACGCTGTCCAGCCTGACCCCCTCGCGGCCGATGTCGCCGAAGCGATGTTCTACGTGGATGAGGCCGGCGGGACCCGCCGCCGCAAAATGCACCAGGCCGACAGGCTTGTCGGGTGAGCCGCCGCCGGGGCCGGCGATTCCGGTGACGGCGACGGAGACCTGGGCCGCCGAATGCGCGCGGGACCCTTCGGCCATGGCGCGGGCTACGGGCTCCGAGACCGCACCGTGGCGCTCGATCAGCGCCATCGGGACATCCAGCAGATCGACCTTGGCGGCGTTGGAATAGGTGACGAAACCACGTTCAACCACCGCCGAGGATCCGGCGATGGCGGTCAGGGCTCCGGATACCAGGCCGCCGGTGCAGCTCTCGGCCGCGGCGACCGTCAGGCCCCGCGCGGCGGCGGCCTCGACGACGGTGCGGGCCAGGCGTTCGATGTCGTCTGGAAACATGCGGCGAGGGCCTTCCGAAGGGGCGGCGAGTCGGTCCAGGTTGGCGCGATGCGCCGAGCGGCGCCAGCATACGGGGCGGGCATGAGCGACACCACTGGCGACTCCGGCCTTTCCGCCGCGCCCGCTCGTCCGGTAGACCGGCTGACGCCTCTGCTGTTCGCGGTGGCGATCTTCACCAGCGCCTCGCTGGTGTTCGTCGTCCAGCCCATGGTGACCAAACTCGTCCTGCCCATGCTGGGCGGATCGCCGGCGGTGTGGAACACAGCCATGGTGTTCTTCCAGGCGGCGCTGCTGGCCGGCTACCTCTATGCCCACCTGCTGCAGCGGATCACCTCGATCAAGCTGCAGGTCGCGGTCCACCTGGCTCTGCTGGTCGCCGCCGCCCTGTTTCTGCCGCTGCAAATCAACGGCTGGCTGGGCGACCCCGATCCGGCGGCGCCGATCGCCTGGCTGCTGGCGACCCTGACCCTGTCGGTCGGCGCCCCCTTCGCGGTGCTGTCGGCGACCGCGCCCCTGCTGCAGGCCTGGTTCGCGCGGGTGCGGGCCGGCTATCCGGACGGCAAGAACCCCTATGTGCTCTACGCCGCGTCCAACCTCGGCAGCTTCCTGGCGCTGCTGTCCTATCCGTTCCTGATCGAGCCGCTGACCAACCTGGCCGGACAAAGGCTGGGGTGGAGCGGCGGCTATGGGGCCTTTTTGTTGATGGTGGCGGCGCTGGCTTTCGTGGTCTGGAGCCGGCGCCTCGACCGCACCGCCGAACCGGCCCAACTGGCCGCGACGCCGCCGATCCCGTGGTGCGAGAAGGGGAAGCTGATCCTGCTCGCCGCCGCGCCGTCCAGCCTGATGCTGGGGGTGACGGCCCACCTCTCGACCGATGTCGCCTCGGCGCCCTTCCTGTGGGTCATCCCGCTGGCGCTGTACCTGCTGACCTTCGTCATCGCCTTCCAGGCCCGTCCCTGGATTCCGCTGCCCATCACCCTGACGGTGCAGGGGGCGATCGGGGCGGTGTGCGTGCTGCTGGTGGCGTTTCGAACGCTGGACTGGCCGATCGCCTTCGCCGTCCACATCCTGGCCTTCTTCTTCGCGGCGCTGATGTGCCACCAGACGCTGGCGGCGCGACGGCCGCCGCCGGACCGGCTGACGGAATTCTACCTGCTGCTGTCGGTCGGCGGCGTCGCGGGCGGCGCCTTCACCGCCCTGCTGGCGCCGGTGATCTTCAACATGGTGTGGGAATATCCGCTGGTGCTGGTGCTGGTCGGCCTGGCTCGTCCGTGGGGCAGGGGGCGGCTGCGCGGGGAAGAGGTCGGGGCGCTGGTGGCCGCGGCGGTGATCGCCCTGATCCCGGTCGTCCTGTCGGCGTGGCTGACTCATGACGACGCCGCCCGGGGACGCTTCTACGAGATATCGCCGTTCAGCCTCGACCAGCTGGCGCTGTGGATCCTCGGGCCCGTGACGATCTGCGCCTTCCTGCTCAGGGACCGCGCCCTCGCGTTCATCGCGGTGCTGACGATGATCGCCCTGTCGTCGCAGTACGTGGTGCGGATCTACGACTGGAGCTATTCGGAGCGAAGCTTCTTCGGGGTCATGCGCGTGGCGAAGATCGACGATCCGCGCATGGGCGGCGACGTCCACGTGCTGATGCACGGCACCACGCTGCACGGGGCCCAGGCGCGGGACGGCCGGTTCGAATGCCAGCCGACCCTCTACTACAACAGGCTGACCCCGATCGGTCAGGCGGCGGAGATCGTCGAGGCCCGGGGTCCGGCGACCATCGGCGTGGTCGGGCAGGGCTCGGGGGCCATGGCGACCTACAAGCGCGCCCAGGACAGCATGACCTTCTTCGAGATCGATCCGATGGTCGACCGGCTGTCGCGCGATCCGCGCTGGTTCACCTACATCTCGGCCTGCGCCGACGGCGAGGTCCGGACCGTGCTGGGCGACGCGCGGCTGACCCTGGGGCGGGAGCGGGCGGGCGCCTACGACCTGCTGATCATCGACGCCTTCTCGTCGGACGCCGTGCCGACCCATCTGCTGACGGTCGAGGCCATCGAGGGCTATCTGAAGCTGCTGAAGCCGACGGGGGTGGTGCTGCTGCACCTGTCGAACCGGAACCTCGACATCACCCTGCCCGCCATCGCGGGGGCCGAGGCGCTGGGCAGGCCCAGCCTGCACAATCTGTATCTGGAAGACCTGACCCAGCCCGACATGGCCATTGCTTCGACCGAAGCCCTGATCATCTCGCCGACCGAGGCGGGGCTGGCGGATTTCCGCTCTCATCCGGACTGGTCTGAGTCGCCCCGGACGTCTGTCCGGCCGTGGACCGACGACTACGTCAATCTGTTCGGTTCGCTGTGGCGGGCGTTCCGCCCGCCGCCCGAACGGCCGATGTAGATCAGCCGGGCAGGTCGATCGTCGCCACCGCCTGGGCGGCGAGGCCCTCGCCGCGACCGGTGAAGCCCATGGCCTCGGTCGTCGTAGCCTTGACGCTGACGGCGTCGAGCGGCAGCGAGAGCAGGGCGGCGAGGCGCTCGCGCATGGCCTGGCGATGCGGCTTCACCTTCGGCTGCTCGCAGATCAGGGTGACGTCGACATTGACCAGCCGCCCGCCGCGGGCGCGCAGCCGCTCAACCGCGTAGGTCAGGAAGCCGTCGGATGAGGCGCCCTTCCATTGGGGATCGGTCGGCGGGAAATGGTCGCCGATGTCGCCGTCGCCCATGGCTCCGAGAAGGGCGTCGGTGAGGGCGTGCAGACCGGCGTCGGCGTCGGAGTGACCGATCAAGGTCTGGTCGTGGGGGATTTCCACGCCACACAGCCAGACTGAGGCGCCGGGGCCCCAGCGGTGGGCGTCGAAGCCTTGGCCGACGCGGGTCTGGCGGGGAAGCAGGGCCTCGGCCATGGCGAAATCCTCGGGGAAGGTCAGTTTCATCAGGCGGGGATCGCCCTCGACGAGGCGGACGCGGCCGCCACGCGCCTTCACGACCATAGCCTCGTCGGTCGGCGCTTCGGCGCCGCTCCAATCCTCATAGGCGTCGAGGAGCGTGCGGTAGCGAAAGCCCTGCGGCGTTTGAGCCTGCCACAGACCGGCGCGATCGACCTCGCCGGCCACCAGACCGTCGGCTGCGCGGCGCAGGCTGTCCGCGACGGCCAGGGCCGGCAAGACGCCGTCCGCGTCGCCAACGCCCTCGAGAACCCGACGGATGACCCGCCCTGACAGCAGCGGACGGGCGGCGTCGTGTACGAGCACCAGCCGTTCCGGCGGTCCGCCCAGCGCCTTGAGGCCATTGCATACGGAGACGGCGCGGCTGTCGCCGCCAACGGCCAGCCGCCATCCGGCCAGGCCCGTAAGAGCCTCGCCGGCGTCGCTCTCCGCCCCCGCCGGAACCACCACCACCAGATCTTCCGCCCCGGCCGTCAGCAGCGCCTCGACCGACCAGCGCACCACCGGCCGGTCGCCCAGCATCCGCCATTGCTTGGCTCCGCCAGCGCGGGAGCCGGAACCGGCGGCGACCACGATGGCGGCGAAGGCGGGGAGCTGGACGGTCATCCCGGCCTTCTAATCGCCGCCGTCATGCTTGACGAGAGCCCTTCCAGCAGCGGTAAGGAGCCGATGGCGACTGGCGTGCAGATCGGCGACGTGTGGGTGCCCGGACGGGTGCTGACCGCGCCCATGACCGGAATCACCGACCTGCCGTTCCGGCGGCTGGCCTCGCGGCTGGGCGCGGCCTATGTCGCCACCGAGATGGTCGCCGCCGCCGAACTGGCGCGGGCGCGTCCTGATGTGGTGCGGCGGGCGGCGGTGGGCGAGGGCCTGCCGCTGACGGTGATCCAGCTGGTCGGGCGCGATCCCGCCGCCATGGCCGAGGGCGCGCGCATGGCCGAACGCGCCGGCGCCGACATCATCGACCTCAATTTTGGTTGCCCGGCCAAGGAGGTCACTGGTGCGGCCTGCGGCTCGGCCCTGATGCGGACGCCGGACCTGGCCTGCCGGTTGATGGAGGCGGCGGTGAACGCCACCTCGCGTCCGGTAACGGTCAAGATGCGGCTGGGCTGGGACGACGCCAGCCGCAACGCGGCCGACCTGGCGCGGCGGGCCGAGGATCTCGGCGTCAAGGCCGTGACGGTGCACGGCCGCACACGGCAGCAGTTCTACACCGGCGTGGCCGACTGGAGCAGCGTGGGCGAGGTCAAGGCGGCGGTGGGCGTGCCGGTGATCGTCAACGGCGACATTGTCACGGCGGACGACGCCCGGGCCGCGCTGGCGCAATCCGGCGCCGACGCCCTGATGCTGGGCCGCGGCGTCTACGGACGGCCCTGGCTGGCGGCGCATCTGGAGCGGGCGCTGGCCGACGGTACGGTGATGGACGAGCCGGGCCCGGAGGCGCGGCTGGCCATCGTTATCGAACACCTGCGCGCCTCGGTCGCCTTCTACGGCCTGCCGCTGGGTCTGAAGATGTTCCGCAAACACCTCGGTTGGTACGTCGAGCAGGCGCCGTGGCCCGCCGATCCCCTCGACCGGCGGGGGGTCAAGGCGCGGCTGTGCCGGCTGGACGCGCCGGAGCAGGTCGAGGCGGGCCTGGCCGAGCTTTGGCGGCAAGTGACGCATTCGGGCAACTCGGCTGTTGATATTGAGCCACAGTTCGCCGAAGCTGGAGCCGCATGACGGACGCGCCCTCCACGGCAACCGGATCCGACGCCGCCCCGCTCCGGGGGCCGGCGCGCTGGTTCGCCGGTTGGTCTGAGGATCGACGGCGCACCACCTTCCTGATCGCCTATTTCGTCGCCTTCCTGGTCACCATCGCGGCGATCTGGCTGGTCGCGGTGGCGCCCGGCGCCAGCGGCGAAGGCGCGCGGGGGATGGCCAGCCAGGCTGTGTTGATCATCCTGACGGTCAACCTGCTGCTGATCGGCGGACTGGCGATCGTCATCGGACGTCGGGTGTTCTCGCTGTTCCAGCGCCGCACCCACGCCGGAGCGCGCCTGCATCTGCGCTTCGTCACTGTGTTCTCGCTGGTGGCGCTGGTGCCGGCGGTGCTGATCGCACTGGTGTTCGGCGTGCTGGTCAACCGGGGCGTCGACCAATGGTTCAGCGACAACGTCAAGGCGGCCGTGGACAACGGCGCCGCCATCGGCCGCGCCTACACCAGCGACGTATCCAGCGAGATCGACGGCGATCTGGCCGTCATCGCCGAACAGCTGGAGGGCATACGCCCGCTGTTCGGCCATCCGATCCGGTTTGCGGACGCCCTGACCCAGGTCGGAGAGCTGTTCGGTTATCCGGCCATTTACATCCTCGGTGAGGACGGGACGGTGCTGGCCAGCGGTGAAGGCCGGAACGCGCCGCCGTATATGGCCCCGCCGACCGTCGCGCTTGAGGAAGCCGCGGCGCAGGAAGAGCCGTCTGTCCAGCAGGTGACCCAGAACCCGGACGCGGTCAGAGGGCTGGCGGCGTTCCCGGCCTATGGAAACGCCTATCTGTACGTGGTCCGCCCGCTGCGGCCCGGATTGATCGATCAATTGGCCTCGGCCGAGGAATCGATCGTCGCCTATCGGGAGGCGCAGGAGAGCCGGGAGCGCATCCAGGCCGCCTTCGCCCTCAGCTATATCGAGACCGCCCTGCTGGTGCTGGTCGGCGCGGTGTGGCTGGGCATGTCGGCGGCGACGGCCATTTCGGCGCCGATTGGGCGGCTGGTGGAGGCCGCGGACCGGGTGGCGGGCGGCGATCTGACGGCGCGGGTCGAGGGCGAGGACGGCCCCGGCGAGATCAAGAACCTGACCGTGGCCTTCAATCGCATGACCGGCGACCTCGAAGCGCAACAGGCGGCGTTGCGCGCGGCGAGTGAGGAGGCCACAGGCCGGACCCTGTTCATCGAGACGGTGCTGTCGGGCGTCTCCGCCGGCGTCATAGGCGTCGACAAGCGGCGGCGGGTTTCAGCGATCAACGACAGCGCCGTGGAACTTCTGGCCCTGTCAGACGCCAGGATCATCGGTCGGCCATTGGGCGAGGCGGCGCCGGAACTGAGCGAACTGGCCGGGCGGGCCGAGGCACACATCGAGGAGGAGATCGATGTCAGCCGCGGCGGTGAAACCCGCCGCCTGCGGGTGCGGATCGAGGGCGGCGTCGGCGGCGAGATGGTGCTGACCTTCGACGACATCACCCGGCTGGTCACCGCCCAGCGCAACGCCGCTTGGCGAGACGTGGCCCGGCGCATCGCGCACGAGATCAAGAACCCGCTGACGCCGATCCAGCTGTCGGCCGAGCGGCTGCGGCGGCGTTATCGCAAACAGGTCGGCGGCGACGTCGAGGTGTTCGACCGCTGCACTGAAACCATCATCCGCCAGGTCGGCGACATCGGCCGGATGGTCGACGAGTTCTCGTCCTTCGCAAGGATGCCGGCGCCGCGCTTCACCGCCGAGAATCCGGCCGAACTGCTGCGCGAGGCGGTCTTCGCCCAGCGTGTGGCCGCGCCCGATATCGGCGTTGACCTTGTCGAACCGCTTCCCAAGATCGTGCTGCACGCCGACGGCCGGATGGTAGGCCAGGCCCTGACCAACATCCTGAAGAACGCCGGCGAGGCGGTCGCGGCGCGGCGCTCGTCGGCGCCCAGGGCGAGCGACGGCAAACGTCCCGGCGTCTCGGCCCGGCTGGACGTCACCGACGATCTCGCCACCTTCATTATCGAGGACGACGGCGTAGGCCTGCCGGCCAAAGACCGGGACCGGTTGACCGAACCCTATGTAACCACGCGCGAAAAGGGCACGGGTCTCGGCCTGGCCATCGTCAAGCGCATCTGCGAGGAACACGGCGGCGAGTTGAAATTGGCCGACGCCGAGCAGCTGTCCGGCGCGCGCGTGTGCCTGATCTTCCCCCTGAAATCTCCACGGCAAGCGACCGGCGCGGCGGGTGGCAAGGATGCAAAAGCGTCCCGGTCCCCCACCGTTCCGGCCGGCGAATAGCGAGGCGACATGCGATCCACGGGAGCCGATATTCTGGTCGTCGACGACGAGGCGGACATCCGCGAGCTGGTCTCGGGCCTGCTCGAGGACGAAGGCCACGCCGTGCGGACGGCCTCCAACTCGGATGAGGCGCTGGCTGCGATCCGGGCGCGCAAGCCGTCGCTGGCGCTTCTCGACATCTGGATGCACGGCGGCGGCCTGGACGGGCTGGAGCTGCTGGACGTCATCAAGGAGCTGGATCCGGACCTGCCCGTGGTGATGATCTCCGGCCACGGCAATATCGAGACGGCGGTCACGGCCCTGCAGCGCGGCGCCTATGACTTCATTGAAAAGCCCTTCAAGTCCGACCGGCTGGTCGTGGTCGTCCAGCGGGCGCTGGAAGCTTCGTCGCTGAAGCGTGAGAACCGGCGGCTGCGGGCGCAAGTCGCGGCGCCGACGGGCTTCATCGGACGGTCGGCTGCGGCGCAGGCGCTGCGCGCCACCATCGCCAAGGTCGCCCCGGCCAACAGCCGGGTCCTGATCTCCGGTCCGCCGGGCTGCGGCAAGGAACTGGTGGCGCGCCAGATCCACGAGGCCAGCGCACGGGCCCGCGCCGAGTTCGTGGCCATCGCGGCGGCCGGGATGACGCCGGAACGCCTCGACCTGGAACTGTTCGGGGAGGAGGGTCACGATGGGCGTCCGAGCAAGATCGGCGTCTTCGAGCGGGCCCACAACGGCACCCTCTATCTCGACGATGTCGGCGACATGCCGCGCGAGAGCCAGAGCCGCATCCTGCGCGTGCTGGTCGAGCAGCGTTTCCGCCGGGTCGGCGGCGAACAGGACGTGCAGGTCGACGTGCGGGTCATCACGTCGACGTCGCGCGATCTGAAGCAGGAGATCGCCGAGGGCCGGTTCCGCGAGGACCTGTTCCACCGACTCAACGTAGTGCCGATCCGGGTGCCGGCGCTGTCTGAGCGGCGCGAGGACATCCAGGAACTGGTCGACTATTTCATCGAGACCCTGGCGACATCGCAGGGGCTGCCCAAGCGGCGGCTGGGCGATGACGCTATAGCCGTGCTGCAGGTGCATCCGTGGCCGGGCAATGTCCGCCAGCTGAGGAACAACGTCGAACGGCTGCTGATCCTGGCGACCGGCGACGTCAACGAACCGATTGGCGCCGACGCCCTCCCGCAGGAAGCGACCAACGCCGGATCCAGCGGCTCGCTGGGCGCCGAGAGGATCATCGCCCTGCCGCTGCGCGAGGCGCGCGAGGTGTTCGAGCGGGAGTATCTGGCGGCGCAGATCATGCGCTTCGGCGGCAATATCTCGCGCACCGCCGCCTTCATCGGCATGGAACGTTCGGCCCTGCACCGCAAACTCAAATCGCTGGGCGTGTCGCCGGCGCGAGGAGCCGTCGAGGACGAGGAAGAGGGAGCGGTCGAGGCATGAGCCGGGTCGCCTACGTCAACGGAACCTACCGCCCACACGCCGATGCGACGGTGCATGTCGAGGATCGCGGCTTCCAGTTCGCCGACGGGGTCTATGAGGTCTGGTCGGTGTTCGAGGGCCGCCTGGCCGACTTCGACGGCCACATGACGCGCCTGCACCGCAGCCTGGACGAACTGCGCATCCCGATCCCCATGACGCGCGAGGCGCTCGGCCGGGTGCTGAAGGAGACGGTGCGCCGCAACCGGGTGCGCGAGGGGCTGGTCTACATCCAGGTGACGCGCGGCACGGCCCGGCGCGACCACCCGTTCCCGGCCGACGGCACGCCGCCGAGCGTGATCGTCACGGCCCGCTCCCTGCCGTTGTCGAAAGGCAATGCGGCGGCCGTGAAGGGGGTCGCCGTCATTACCCAGCCGGACATCCGCTGGGGACGTTGCGACATCAAGACGGTCGGCCTGCTGCCCAATGTTCTGGCCAAGCAGGCGGCGAAGGAACGCGGCGCCGCCGAGGCGTGGATGGTCGACGAGATGGGGCTGGTCACTGAGGGCTCCTCTACCAACGCATGGATCGTTGACGAGGACGGCAGGCTGCGCACCCGGGACACCCAGTCGAACATCTTGCACGGGATCACCCGGGCGGCCGTGATGCGGATGGCCGCCGATGAGGGGCTGGAGATCGAGGAGCGGGCCTTCTCGGTCGACGAGGCAAAGCGGGCGAAAGAGGCTTTCTACACCTCGGCCAGCGGCTTCGTGATGCCGGCGGTGTCGATCGACGGCGTCAAGATCGGCGACGGCGAACCCGGCCCGGTCGCGACGAAACTGCGGGCCAGGTATCTCGATCAGGCGCGGCGCGACGCCATCTAGGCGTTGCGGCGCCAGGGGCGGGGTGGCTAAGGTGACGTGCCGGACGCACGATCCGGTCCCGACCGTTCCTCCGGCCGGCGCAACGATCAAGAACAGGCTGAACCTGCCATGTCCCAGGACAAGAACAAGAACCTTCAGGACACCTTCCTCAACAGCGTACGCAAGACCAAGACGCCGCTGACCATCTTCCTCGTCAACGGCGTCAAGCTGCAGGGCATCGTCACCTGGTTCGACAACTTCTGTGTGCTGCTGCGCCGCGATGGCCAGTCGCAGCTGGTCTACAAGCACGCCATCTCGACGATCATGCCGTCGGCGCCCGTGCAGCTGTACGAACCGGACGCCGACGAGGACTGAGCCTGCGGGGATAGCCCTCGGGCTCTCGCATACCTATCTGTCGGCCCCCAGACTCCAGAGAGCTCACGCCCACTTGGCCACCCCGCTGATCGACCACGCCGTCCCGCTGATCCGGGCCATCGTCATCCACCCCGACGGCCGCAGCGAGAGCGCGCGGCTGGCCGAAGAGCGTCTGGAGGAGGCCGCCGGCCTCGCCCGGGCGCTCGATCTCGACGTTCGCGCCGAGGAGATCGTGCGCATCCGCAAGCCGGCGCCCGCCACCCTGTTCGGCTCGGGCAAGGTCGAGGAGCTGGCGGCGCTGGTGCGCGCGGCCGAGGCCGAGGCGGTGGTCGTGGACGACCAGCTGACCCCGGTGCAGCAGCGCAATCTGGAGAAGGCCTGGGACGCCAAGGTCATCGACCGCACCGGCCTGATCCTCGAGATCTTCGGTCGCCGCGCCCGCACCAAGGAAGGTCGGCTGCAGGTCGAACTGGCGCGGCTCGACTACGAACGCTCGCGCCTCGTCCGCACCTGGACCCACCTCGAGCGGCAACGCGGCGGCACCGGCTCGACTGGCGGCCCGGGCGAAACCCAGATCGAACTCGACCGGCGCCTGATCGCCGACCGCATCGTCAAGCTGAAGAGCGAGCTGGAGGAGGTGCGCCGCACGCGCGGCCTGCACCGCAAACAGCGCCAGAAGGTCCCGTTCCCGACCGTGGCCCTCGTGGGCTACACCAACGCCGGCAAGTCGACGCTGTTCAACCGGCTGACCGGGTCGGAGGTGCTGGCGAAGGACCTGCTGTTCGCCACGCTCGACACCACCCAGCGAACCATCCGCCTGCCGCAGGGCCGGCCCGCCATCGTCGCCGACACCGTCGGCTTCATCTCGGACCTGCCGCACGAACTGGTCGAGAGCTTCCGGGCGACGCTGGAAGAGGTGGGCGAGGCCGACCTGATCCTGCACGTCCGCGACATCGCCAGCCCCGACAGCGACGCCCAGCGCAAGGACGTCGAGACGGTGCTGAAGCAGATCGAGACGCCCGAGGGCAAAACCCGCCGGGTGCTGGAGGTCTGGAACAAGATCGACCTGCTGGGCGACGACGTGCGCGAGGCGGTGCTGGGTCAGGCCGAACGGCTGCGCGCGCAGGGCGAGGCGGTGGCGGTTTCGGCCTGGACGGGGGAGGGGATCGAGGTTCTGCGCGAGACCATCGCGGGGCTGATCGACGATGATCCCGAGACGGAGCTGGTGCTGGACCCGTCACAGGGGGAGGCGCTGGCGTGGCTGTATGAGAACGGGCGTGTCATGGGTCGCGAGACGGATGACGAGGGCCGCACGCATGTCGTGGTGCGGCTCCACCCGGCGGCGCTGGGACGGTTCGAGCGGCAGTTCGGCAGCTAGATCGGCGGCTTCCAGAACTCTGCGGATATCGCCTTCGCCCGATCGGACACCTTCTTCAGGGCTTTCGTAGAATCCGCCATATCGAACGACGCCATTGAGGCTACAGCCGCGTTGTAAGCGTCCATGACTTTTCCAGCTCTTACCAAGCAGTTGTGCATCCGCAAGAACGCGGACGGTAGGTCCGCATGGGGCAACTCGTGCATCGGAAAGCTGCTCAGCATTCCGATGTAGTGGCTAAGGTTGTAGCCTACCTTGGTCGGCATCTTCCCGCCGAACATGCGTCCGCTCTTAGCTTGGGCAGCATCGAGCGTCTCGTAGAGGGACAGCAAGGCCTCCGCGCAGGATTCCAAGTAATAAGCTGCGGTTCTTCGAAGGCCTTTCTCCCGTTCCTTCGCTGCTGCCCAAGGAACCCACCAAGCCACTCCAGCGGTCGCAATGATGGCGCCAATGGTGCCAGCTGCCTGAACCCAAGCAGCGAATTCTTCACCGGAGGCTGGGCGTGGCGCTGCGAAGATTAGAGAAACGACGAGGCATGCCACGACAATCAAAGCGCCAACTAGCAGTCCAGGGACAGCAATCGTCCCGACGTTGAGCCTCGTCAGTCGCCGGATAGCTGTCTGGAACATCACGCGCGCTCCACCGCCTTGGCCGCGTCCCACAGCCCGTCCATCTCCGCCAGGTCCGACTGCTCCGGCCCCCGCCCGTCCTTCGCCAGTTCCGCCTCGATAAACCCGAACCGCCGGACGAATTTCGCGTTCGCCCCGCGCAGGGCGTCCTCGGGCTCCACGCCCAGCTTGCGCGCCAGGTTGG
>DASRXE010000029.1:0-14515 GCA_035654315.1 Brevundimonas sp. | reverse complement strand
GGCTGGATGGCGATCGGCGCGTCGGACATGTGGGCGGTGGTCTATCTGCGCCGCTTCAATATGGCGGCCGCAGACAATCTGATCGCCCGCAAGCACGTCACCCAGGCGCGCATCCTCCAGCGGGTCGCGGCCCTGCTGATCGGCGCGATCACCCTCGGCCTCGCTCTGTTGACCATATCGGCGGTGCGCCAGTGGGGCATGAGCCTGCTCGCCTCGGCCGGGGTCGTCGGCATCATCGCCGGCTTCGCGCTACAGCCCTTGCTGACCAACATGATCGCCGGCGTCCAGATCGCCACCGACCAGCCGATCCGGCTCGATGACGCGGTCATCGTCGAGGGCGAATGGGGCACGGTCGAGGAGATCACCTCGACCTATGTGGTGATCAAGCTGTGGGACTGGCGGCGGATGATCCTGCCGCTGACCTATTTCATCCAGAAGCCGTTCCAGAACTGGACCCGCGAGACCGCGCGGCTGATCGGCACGGCCTTCCTGTACGTCGACTACGAGGCCCCGATGGAGCGGCTGCGGGCCGAGCTGGAGCGCATCTGCCGCGACAGCCCGCTGTGGGACGGCGACGTGGTCAGCCTGCAGGTGACCGACATCACCGACCGCGTGGCCCAGGTCCGCTGCCTGGCCAGCGCCCGCAACGGCTCGGTCGCCTTCGACCTGCGCTGCGAAATCCGCGAGAAGATGCTGGCCTTCCTGCGCGACCAATGCCCCGAGGCGCTGCCCCGGGACCGGCTGGCGCTGGACCGGCTCAGTCCGCCAGACGCAGCGCCGCCCGCCCGACCCTGATCGCGTCCGCGAGGTTGTCCGCGTCCGCCTCGCCCGCGGAGGCGGGATCGCAGGCCACCGCCAGCAGTTCGGCGGCGTCTCCGCCCGGCGCGGCGGGGTAGGGCGGCGCAGCGTCGGGCGTCGCTGGCCCCTCGGCCCCGCCTTCGCGCACCGCGGCAAAGTCCAGCCGGTCGGCCGTCCGCGCCCGGCAGTCGAACCTCCACCAGGACCAGCCGCCCCAATAGCCTTGGCCGCCGGCTTCGAAATCCTGTTCCGCGACCTGCAGCGACCGCATCCGGACCCGGTCGCCATCGCGGCGGATCGTCGACAGGTCAGCCAACACCGCAAACCGTCCCACACCGGTCAGCACCAGTCGCGGGCCTTCCTGCGGCGGCCCCGCGGGCTCAGCGCAGGCAGGCGCAGCCAGAATCAGGCCGAGCAGGAAGGCGGGCGTCGCCGATTTCATGCCGCCATCGTAACCGGACGTTGACCGCGGCGCGACTAGGCTCTTCGCATGACGCGCTTCATGACGCTCGACTTCGCCGACGGAGACCGGCCGGCAATGCTCGGCCGGGTGGCCGACATGGCGCGCGGCGCCTACGGCTATGTCGTCACGCCGAACGTCGACCATGTGATCAAGCTGATGGACGGGCGCGTCGAGGCCGACGTCTACCGGGCCGCCGATCTCATCGTGTGCGACAGCCGCATCCTCGCACATCTGGCGCGGCTGAGAGGCAAGTCGCTGACGGTCTATCCGGGCTCGGACCTGACCGCCGACCTGCTGGCCTCGGATCACGATCTGACCTTCGGCGTGTTTGGCCCCGACCGGGCCGCGTTCGACGATCTGGTCGCCCGCTTTCCACGCCGCCGCTTCATCTTCATCGACGCGCCGATGCTGACGCCGGGAACACCGGCATGGATCGCCGCCGTCGACGCGGCCGCCCGCGCTGAGTGGGACGTGCTGCTGGCCTGCGTCTCCTTTCCCAAGCAGGAGCGTTTCGCGCACGCCCTGCGCGCCGTCGGCCGCCAGACCGGCGTCACCCTCTGCGTCGGCGCCTCGGTCGATTTCCTGACGGGCCGCCAGCAGCGCGCGCCGCGGCTCTACCAACAGCTGTCGCTGGAGTGGCTGCACCGCCTGATGAGCCAGCCCCGGCGCATGTTCCGTCGCTATGTCCTCGAGGGACCGGCTATCTTCGGCTGGTTTGTGCGGACCGAGATCATCGGCGGTCGCTGAACTCCCCGAAGTCCTCTTCGGCCGTCTTCGAATTCCCTGCTGATCCGTCGTCGAATTCCCTGCCGAAAAAACGTCAGGCGGCGACGATTTCCTCGGCCTGCGTCAGGTCTACGCTGACGAGCTGCGACACCCCCCGCTCGGGCATGGTCACGCCATAGAGGCGGTCCATCCGGCTCATGGTCACCGGGTTGTGGGTGATGACGATGAAGCGGGTGTCGGTTCGCTTGCGCATCTCGTCCAGCATTCGGCAGAAGCGGTCGACGTTGGCGTCGTCCAGCGGCGCGTCGACCTCGTCGAGGACGCACACCGGAGCCGGATTGGCCAGGAAGACCGCGAAGATCAGCGCCGCCGCCGTCAGGGCCTGCTCGCCGCCCGACATCAGGCTCATCACCGACAGCCGCTTGCCCGGCGGGCAGGCGTAGATCTCCAGCCCCGCCTCCAGCGGATCGTCGCTCTCGACCAGCTTCAGCTCGGCCTGGCCGCCGCCGAACAGGGCCTCGAACAGGGTCTTGAAGTTCTCGTTGATGATGTCGAACGCCGCCACCAGCCGCTCGCGGCCCTCGGCGTTCAGCTCGTCGATGCCGTCGCGCAGCTTGGCGATGGCCTGGGTCAGGTCCGAGCGCTCGACCCTCATGGTCTGCAGCCGGTCGCCGTATTCGCCCGCCTCGTCCTCCGCCCGCAGATTGACCGGCCCCAACTGCTCGCGCTCGCGCTCCAGTCCGTACAGCAGGCTCTCGGCCCCGGCCGCGTCGGGCGGGCGGGCGATGGCGTCATCAGTCAGCTTCTGGCCCAGTTCCTCGGGCGACATCTGGGCGGTCTCGCGGACGTTGGCCTCGGTCTCGGCCAGCTTCTCGGCGGCCGCCTCGGCCCGGGCCGCCAGCCCGGCCCGCGCCTCCCGCGCCGAGGACGCCGCGCTCTCCGCCGCCCGCGCCGCGCGGTCCGCCTCGCCGGCCTGTCCCTCCGCCAGCGCCAGCGCGTCCGCCGCCGCCTTGCGCCGGGTCTCGGCCGTGGTCAGGGCGTCCAGCAGCGACGAGCGCTGCGCCGCCAGCTGCTCCGGGGCGTCCGCCGCCGCTTTCAGCCTTGCGGCGGTCTTCTCCGCATCCTTCTCCAGCGTCGCGATCCGCGCCTTCGCGTCCTTTGCCCGCGCCGCCCAGCCGTCGCGCTCGCGGATCAGTCCGTCGAGTCGGCTCTGCCGCCCGGCCACCTCGCGCGCCTCGGCGTCGCGGGCCAGCCGGGCCTCGGCGGCCGCGCCGCGCGCCGCGTCCGCCGCCGTCCGCACCGCCGTCAGCTCGGCCCGCAGCCCCTCCAGCGTCTCCGACGGCGCCTCCACGCCCCGGGCCTCCGCAAGGGCCGCCTGCGCCGCCTCGACCTCGGTCGCGAGCCGGGCCAGCGTCTCGTCCAGCGCCTGCGCCCGGGCCTCCTTGCGCGCCTGCTCCCGGCCCAGCGCCTCGACACGGTCGCGGGCCGCGGTCACGGCCTTGTCCAGCGCGAACGGCGCGGTCCGGGCCGCTTTCACCGCCTCTTCCGCGGCGCGGAACGCCTCGGTCGCCGCCTTTAGCGCCGCCTGCGCCGCCTCCAGCGCCGGCTTGCCTTCGTCGATCTCGGCTTCCAGTTCCGACAGCCGGGTGCGCTGGGCCAGCCGCACCGCCGCCGGCCGCGGGGCCTCGGCGCGCTGCACGAAGCCATCCCAGCGCCACAGGTCGCCCTCGCGCGTCACCAGCCGCGCCCCGACCGGCAAGGTCTTGGCCAGCGCCTCGATCTCCGCGCGCCCCGCCACGCCGCACAGCGCCAGCCGCGCCCTCAGCTGTTCCGGAGCCGTCACATGATCCGCCAGCGGCACGACCCCCTTCGGCCACGCCGGAGAGGGCGCTTCCGCCCCCGCCCAGTAGGCCGCCGCCCGCGCGTCCAGCGCCGCGTCCAGATCGTCGCCCAGCGCCGCCGCCAGAGCCGCCTCATACCCCTTGTCCGCCTGCACCCGGTCCAGCGCCGGCGGATGCTCACGCTTGCCCTGGACCAGCAGCTGGGCCAGCCCGCGCGCCTCGCTCTGCAGCCGGCCCAGCCGGTCCTCGGCGGTTCGCGCCGCCTGTCGCGCCTCCTGCTCGGCCCGCGCCTTGTCGCCGCGATCCGCCTCGGCCGCCTCCACCGCCGTCCGCGCCGCCGCGAGCGCCCCCTGGGCCTGTTCCAGCGCGTCCTTCGCCGCCTCGATCTCCGGCGTCTCCAGCGGACCCAGCGCCTCGCGTTCGACCCGGGCGGAAGACAGCTGCGCCTCCGCCCGCGCCACCCGCGCCTCGGCGTCGCGCTTGCGGGCGGTCTCCGCAGAGACGCGCGCCTCCACAGCGGCCACCGCGCCCGCCACCCGCTCGACCTCCGCGTCGGCGGCCTTGCGCGCCTCGTCGGCCGCAGCCAGCGCCGCCTCCAGTTCCGGCCCGCGTCCCGGCGCGGCGGCGATCTCGGCCTGCAACGCCTCCAGCGTCGCGCCCAACCGGGCAAGCTCGCCTTCGGCGTCCCCGGCCATGGCGGTCTCGCGCTCGATGTCGGCGGCGATGCGCGCGGCCTCGGCGGTCAGCCGCTCGACTTCCGCCCGCGCCGCCTGCTCGGCCATATCCAGCCGGTCGCGTTCCAGCGAGGCGCGGTGCAGCAGGGCCCCGGCGACGGCGTCCTCCTCCCGCGCCGGCTTCAGCGCCTCCTGCGCGTTCAGCGAGGCCGTCTGGGCCCGCCCAGAGGCCGTCGTGGCCTCCAGCACGGCCCGGTCGGCCTCGGCCAACTCCTTCGCCGCGCCTTCCGCCGCCACGCGTGCGTCGTTCCAGCGCACGAACAGCAGCGCCGCCTGCACGGCGCGAATCTCGGCCGAAATCTTCTTGTATTTCTCCGCCTGCCGCGCCTCGCGCCTCAACCGGGTCAGGGCGGTCTCGAGCTCGCGCCCGATGTCGTCCAGCCGCTCCAGATTCGCTTCGGCCGCCTTCAGCCTCAGCTCGGCCTCGTGCCGCCGGGTATGCAGACCGGCGACGCCGCCGGCTTCCTCGAGGATGCGGCGGCGGTTCTGCGGCTTGGCGGCGATCAGTTCGCTGATCTGCCCCTGCCGGACCAGCGCCGGCGAATTGGCCCCGGTCGAGGCGTCGGCGAACAGCAGTTGAACGTCCCGCGCCCGCACCTCCTTGCCGTTGATGCGATAGGTCGAGCCCTGACCCCGGTCGATGCGCCGCGAGACCTCCAGCACCGGGCTGTCGGTGAACGGCTGCGGCGCCCGGCGCTGGGCGTTGTCGATGGTCAGCTGGACTTCGGCGTGGCTGCGCGGCGGCCGGTTGGCGGCGCCGGCGAAGATCACGTCGTCCATGCCCTGTCCGCGCATGGCCTTGGCCGAGTTGGCGCCCATGACCCAGCGCAGGCTCTCCAGCACATTGGACTTGCCGCAGCCGTTGGGTCCGACCACCCCGGTCAGGCCCGGCTCGATATGCACCTCGGCGGGATCGACGAAGGACTTGAAACCGACGAGCCGGAGGCGCTGGAACTGCATCCTGCTAGCGGGTCACCGGCCGTCGATCAGCGGCTGGATCAGGGGCTCGAACGCCGCCACGTCGTGCCCGGCCATTGTCTCGGGCGTCGGCTTGCCGTTGATGAAGAAGCTGGGCGTGGAATTGACGCCGTCCGCGAAGGACTGCTCGGTGCGAGCCTCCACCTCGGTGAACGAGGCCTCGTTCGAGAAGCAGGCGTTCATCTGGTCCGGGGTCAGGCCGCCTGCCTGCCCGGCGGCGGACAGCCAGTCGATCACCGTTCGCCGCGCGGGCGGGCCCGGCACGGCGCGAAGCTGCGCCTGACCGCGGAACAGGGCGTCCAGCACCACGTCATACCGATCCTCAGGCGCGCAGCGGGCCATCACCGCGCCGGCGATAGCGGCCGGCCGGGGCGGCGTCGGCAGATCGCGGTAGGCGACCCGCACCTGTCCCGTGTCGACGAACCGGGCCTTGAAGGCGGGGAAGTCGCGGGTGTGCCATTCGGCGCAGTGGCTGCAGGTCGTCGACAGATAGACCGTCAGGGTCACCGGCGCGTCCGCCGAGCCCAGCGTCCGGTCGTCGGGGCGCACCGGCTCGACGGTCTGGGCGAGCGCCAGCGCCGGCGCGGCCATCGCGATCAGGAGCGTCAGCAGGAGCCGCGAAAGCCGCTTCACCGGATGATCAGCCCTTGGCCAGTTCGGCCTCGATGGCCTCGGAGAGATCTTCCAGGCTGGTGCCCGACTGCGAGCCCGGCGTGATCACCTTGGTCCCGTTGACGAAGAAGGTGGGGGTGCCTTCGACGCCGGCCGCCCGCGCGGCCTGGGCGCGTTCCTCGGCGGCGGCGAGCCCGGCCTCGTCGGTGATGCATTGCTGGATGCGTTCGTTGCTCAGGCCCGCGCCGTTGCCGACCCGGAACAGGGTCGCCCGGGGATCGCCCCGCATCTCGTCCTGGCTGGCCAGCAGTTCGTGCACGACGTCGAAATATTTGTTCTCGCCGGCGCAGCGCGCGATCAGGAACCCGGCGATGGCGACCTCCGCCGGCGGCGTCGGGATCTCGCGGAACACGTAGCGCACCTTGTTGGTGTCGACGTAGCGCGTCTTGAAGCCTTCCCAATTCTCCGCCTGCCAGGCTGCGCAGACGTGGCAGGTGACCGAGGCGTATTCCACGACGGTGACCTTGGCCCCCTCCGGCGCGCCCAAGGCCATGTCGCCCTCGGCCGAGCCTCCGGCTCCGCCGCTGTTGCAGCCAGCCAGCGCGACCATGGCGGTCAGGGCGGCGGCGGTCATCGCGGCGCGGCGGCTCATCGCGGCGTATTTCGTCGTGGCGCTCATGGAGTCGTCCTCACTGCACGGGGATGGAGAGCATCGCGCGATTCCCCCGGAAATGCGCGCACAGGGGTTTTCGAGAACAGAAGCGGCGAAGTTTTGTCAATCGCCCGCGCGGTCACGCCCCTTTTGCGGATCGCCCAGAACGGCCCGTCCCAGCCGCTCGAGCGGGCCTTTCAGCGGGTCGGGCGCATCGGCGACGGACGCCTTCAACTCGGCCTCCTGACGGGCGGGCAGGGGGCGAGCAGCGGACCGCGGCCGAGCCGGCGGGGTCAGGCCGACCGGCGGCTTAACCGGCCCTTGGGCGATGCGCAGCTTCTCGACGCTTCCCGGGCCGAGGAACAGGTTGACCCGCTGCAGGATGTCCTCTGATTGATGCTGCACCAGCAGCGCCGCCGGCCCGGCCACGCGCAGCTCCAGCGTCCCACCGGCGCCGCCGCGACCCTTGCTCAGCTTCTGCGGGCGGGTGACCCGGGCCAGCCGCTCGCCGACGATTTCTGTCCAGCGCGGCTCCAGCGCCGAGGCGCCGCGGCCGAATTTCGCGTCGAGTTCCTTGATCAGCCCCTGTAGCGCCCGTCCGGCCTTCGGCGCGGGCCGCGGCGCGGGGCGCGTGCGTCGGCGCGACAGGATTTCGCGGACCTCGGCGTCTGTGGGCAGCGGGCGGGGCATTTCCGGTTTATAGCGCGGGGAATGTCCGCCGTCCCGGTTCAAGTCCCCGCACAGGTCGTCAGCGACGCCGCCCCGTGCGGGGCGTCGCTCCGCGCCGCCGTGCTGGACTGGTACGACCTGCATCGGCGCACCCTCGCCTGGCGTCCCGGCCCGGGCGACGACCGTCCCGACCCCTACCGGGTCTGGCTGTCGGAGGTGATGCTGCAGCAGACCACCACGCCCCACGCGACGCCCTATTTCCTGGCCTTCACCGCGCGGTGGCCGACCGTGTCGGAATTGGCCGCGGCCGAGGACGCCGACGTCATGGCCGCCTGGGCCGGGCTGGGCTACTACGCCCGCGCCCGAAACCTGCTGGCCTGCGCCCGCGCGGTCGCCGGCGAACACGGCGGGGTCTTCCCCGACACGGAAGCCGGCCTGCTGGCCCTGCCGGGGGTGGGCGCCTACACCGCCGCCGCTGTCGCCGCCATCGCCTTCGGCCGGCCCGCCAATGTCGTCGACGGCAACGTCGAGCGCGTCATGGCCCGCCTGTTCGCGGTCGAGACCCCGTTGCCCGCCGCGAAGCCGGAGCTCAAGCGGCTGGCCGGAACATTGGTCGCCGATGACCGCCCCGGCGACTGGGCCCAGGCCCTGATGGATCTCGGCGCCACCGTGTGCCGGCCGGGGCGGCCGCTGTGCGAGCGTTGCCCGCTGACGGCATGGTGCGCGGGGTTCCGGTCGGGCCAGCCTGAACGTTTTCCGTTGAAGGCGAAGAAGGTCGACCGTCCGCGACGTCGCGGCGTGGCCTGGGTCCTGCGCGACGCGGATGGGCGTGTGGCGCTCGTGCGTCGGCCGGGAAAGGGTCTGCTCGGCGGCATGCTGGGCCTGCCCACCTCCGACTGGTCGGTCGCGCCGGTCGAGACCTCTCCGCCCGCGCCGGCGGTCTGGCGCGATGCGGGCGCCGTCGAACACGTCTTCACCCATTTCGCCCTGACGCTGGACGTCAGGGCGGGGGAGGGCGCCGGTTTATTTGTCTGGACTTCGGTGGAAGAGGCCCTCGCCTCCCTGCCCACCGTCTTCCGCAAGGCGCTGGAGCGTGGTCTGGCCTAACCGATGCTGCGCACCGACACCGGGCCCTCGCGTCGCTTCGGCATGACGACGGTGTGGGCGCCCAGCTGCTGGAAGGCGAGGTCCACGACCCCGTCGCCGACCTTCAGATCGGTGATGTGAAGCCGGTCGATGCCGGAGGGCAGCAGCGGCTTGTCGACCTCTACCAGACCCTCGATGGCGTCGATGCGGACGCCCAGCGCCGCCTGCAGCATCAGGAAGACCGAGCCCGCCGCCCAGGCCTGCGGCAGGCAGGCCACCGGATAGGCGATCGGCGGCTCGCCCGGGATGCGTTCGAAGCCGCAGAACAGTTCCGGCAGGCGCAGGTGGAAATGCGTGGCCGCCGCGAAGATTTCCTCGATCAGCAGGGCCACCGCGCGGCGCTCGCCATAGTGCGCCATACCCGCCGCCGCCATCGCCGTGTCATGCGGCCAGACCGAGCCGTTGTGATAGCTCATCGGATTGAACCGCGCCTGACCCGTGGCCAGGGTCCGCAATCCCCAGCCTGAGCGGAACTCGGCGCCCAGCATCCGTTTCGTCACCGCCTTCGCCCGCTCGCGTGAGGGCAGGCCGGTGAACAGCAGATGCCCCGCGTTCGACCCGATCGAGCGGCACGGTTCGCCGTCTCCATCCAGGGCGATGGCGTAGAACTGCTCGTCCTCCATCCAGAACCGGTCCTCGACCAGGGTCTGCACCGCGCCGGCGCGACCGGCCCATTCCGCCTGCCGTTCGTCGCCGACGGTCCGGGCCATGTCGGCCATCGCCTGCCACGCCGCATAGGCGTAGCCCTGCACTTCCAGCAGCGCGATCGGCCCCTTCGGAAACCGCCCGTCACGGTGGAAGATCGAGTCCTCGGAGTCCTTCCAGCCCTGGTTCGACAGACCCGACTCAGCGGCGCGCTGATAGCTGATCAGCCCGTCGCCCTGGACGTCGCCGTGGTCCTTCATCCAGCCGACCGCGGCGATGAGGTTGGGCCACAGACCGCGGATCGTCTCCACGTCGCCGGTCCGCTTCAGATAGGCCCCGGCCAGCGCGACGAACAGACAGGTGGTGTCGACGCCGCCGTAATAGAGCCCGAACGGCACCTCGCCGAGAGCGCTCATCTCGCCGCGCCGGGTCTCGTGCATGATCTTCCCCGGCGCCGAGTCCTGGAAGGCCGAGAATTCCGTCGCCTGACGCATGGCCAGATAGCGCAGCACTCCCTTGGCCAGGCTGGGATCGATCCACAGCATCTGCCAGGCGGTGATGATCCCGTCGCGCCCGAACGGCGTCGAGAACCAGGGCACGCCCGCATAGGGATAGGGCCCGGTGGGCAGGTCCGTGGTCAGCAGGGCAACGTCGGCACGGGACTGATCCAGCCAGTCGTTGAAGCGCGGGTTGCGCGGCCCCCGCACCGAGGCTCCCCGCCGCCGGCGCGTCCGCATGGCCACCCGTGCCTGCAGGGCGTTCAGCCGGAACCGCGCCTCGTCGGGCGCCTCGCAGACCCCAGGTCCGCATTCGACATAGAGGTCGAGCCGCCGCGCCTTGGGCAGGCTGAACATGAACTCGGCCCGTGACGCGGTCAGCCGGGCCGGTGGCTCGGAGAAGGCCAGGCAACTGGTGCGCTCGACCCCGTCGACGCCCCGGTAGCGGAACGTCACCCGCCGCCCGTCTGCGATCGGCGCCTCCTGCGTTCCGCGCTTCGACCGCGGCGACCCGCGGACCTCGAAAATGTCCGAGAAGTCCGCCGCGAAATCGAAGGCCAGCGGCAGCAGGACGTCCTCGACGCCGTGGTTGAGCACCCGGATGCGCTCGAACATCCGCCGCTCGCGCACGAAACGCCGCCGCTCGATGTGCAGCACCCCGGCCGGGGCCGAGCGCCCGCCCATCGGCGGCAGCGGCCGGTTGGTCGAATGGGCGGTGAAGAAGACGTTGTCCTGGCTGACGCCCGAGCTCAGCCGCGACGGCCGCGCCAGGCCCGCCGTCATAACGAAGCGCGACAGCAGCCGCGTGTCGCTGTCAAACAGACCGTCGGCCCCGCCCTTCATGTCGCCCCAGATGTCGGCGACCACAAAGGTGTCCGCGTCCTTCAGCGCCATCAGCTGCTCAAGACCATCCGCGTCCTGCGACTCGGCGGCCGTGACCTGAACAGTATAGGCGTCATCCATGCGGGGACCTCGAACCAGTGGTGAGCCTGACGGGGTTCGGGCGAACCGCGGACCCCAGACGACCGCATAGGTACGCTAATGGACAAATGCGGCGGAGGTTCAGTCCCGCGTCAGGCCAGGGTGGCGAAGCTGCGGTCCTCGCGCGGGCGCAGCGGCGTCACCACGTCCGCCAGCGGTTCTTCGGCGAAGGGGCGCCGGGCCAGCAGGTCGCCATAGACGTCGAGGTAGCTCCGGGCCATGGCGGTGGCCGAGAAGCGCAGGTCGAACCGCGCCCGGATCGCCTCGCGATCCAGCAAACGCGCCCGTCCGGCGGCGGCGACGGCCTGTTCGACCGTGTCGACCAGATAGCCCGTCGCGCCGTCCTCGACGATCTCCGGCGCCGAGCCGCAGCGGAACGCCACCACCGGCGTGCCGCAGGCCATGGCTTCGATCATCACCAGGCCGAACGGCTCGGGCCAGTCGATGGGGAACAGCAGGGCCTCGGCCCCGCCCAGGAAGGCCGACTTCTGATGGTCGCCGATCTCGCCGACAAACTCGACCAGCGGATTGTCCTCGACCATGGGCCGGATCACCGTCTCCCAGTAGACCTTGTCCTGCGCGTCCACCTTGGCCGCCATCTTCAGCGGCTTGTTCAGCTTGGTGGCGATCTCGATGGCCCGGTCCGGCCGCTTCTCGGGCGAGATGCGGCCGAGGAAGGCGAAGTAGCCGCGCGCCTCCGCAGAGAAGCGGTACAGCTCGCCGGGCATGCCGTGGTGGACTGTCGCCTTCCAGTTGGCCAGCGGCAGCGGGCGGCGCTGGTCGTCGGAAATCGACACCAGCCCGAACTCCGGCCAGCGCTCATAGACAGCGGCCAGGTCCTTCAGGTCCAGCCGGCCGTGCAGGGTGGTGATCGTCTTGTCGGCGTGGCGGGCGAAGAAGGGGAAGTGGATCATGTCCGTGTGAAAATGGATCACGTCGAACTCGTCGACCCGCTTCTGCACCTCCGCCAGCGCCGCCATGTGCGCCGCCAGATCCGATTTCAGCGGGCTGGGGTCCAGCCGGATCGCCTGGTCCCGCACCGGAATCAGCCGCGCCCGCGTCTCCGCATCGGCGGCGGCGAACAGGGTCACCTCGTGGCCGAGCTCGACCAGGGCGTCGGTCAGATGCGCCACGACCCGTTCCGTGCCGCCGTACAGTTTCGGCGGAACAGCTTCATAAAGCGGGGTGACTTGGGCGATCTTCATGGCGTGCGCTCCCGACGCGCCTGCGCGGCGTCGGATTGCAAACTATGTTGCAGGTGCGAAGTTCCCGGAACTCCGGTTTTTCCTTTGCAAACTACGCGGGTTACAGAGTTTCGGCGCCGAGGAAGCCGACGCTGTGTCGCCCTCGCGCATCAGCTTTGGGCGTTAAGGCCCTGATCCGGTTGGGCGCGCCCCGCGCAGACACATCTCAGGTCCGGGCGGCGGCCTTCATCGCCCGCATCATCTGCCGCTCCAGCATATCCGCCCGCCGCCTTTGCTCCCGGCCCTCGACTTCCAGCACCTCGACCCGCAGGGCGTGCAGATCCAGCCCGATCCGGGCGGCCGCGTCGGCCAGCGCCTCGCGCTCATCCGGGCGAAACAGCTCGCCCGCCGGCTTGGGCCCGAAGACGAAGAAGCCGGTCACGTCCTTGCGCTGGATCAGGGGCAGGATCAGCGCCGCGCCGTCGGGCAGGTCTTCCTCCAACGGCTCGAGCTGGGCGCGCAGACGGACCAGCGCCGGCATATCGGGGTCCAGCCGCGTCTCCAGCCCCGCGACCTCCCCCTCGGCGCGGACATAGGCTTGGCCCTCGCGGCGATAGAGGGCGACGCCGGCGCCGTCCGCGAAGCGCGAAAGGGCGGCGACGGCCGAGGCGCGCAGCGTTTCCGCCCGGGTCACGAAGGCAGCCTGCCGCACGAAGCGGCGCAACTCGGCTTCCTTGTGACGCCACTGACGGAAGAAAAGGGTCTCGACACCCTTCTCGACCCAATCGCGGACCTTGTGGAACACCAGGAACAGCACGAAGGCGATGCCCGCGCTGGCCAGCAGGCTGGCCTCGCGCATGTCCGCCGGGATGACCTGCTCGGCGCCCCACTCGAGGAAGAAGAAGGCGAACAGCAGGGTGGTCGACAGCGCGCCGAAGACGAGGGTGCGGTTCACCGCGAAGCCGAGGTCCACCACCCGGTGGCGCAAGGCGGCGTACAGGAAGATCACCACGCCCAGGCAAGCGAGGATCTGGCCCGCCAAGGCGACTGGATTGTTGAACGAGAAGTCATTGCCCGTGAGGTTGATGAACATCCCCGTGAACGTCGTGCCGCCCACATAGAAGCCCAGCGCGGCGGCGAGGAACCCGAACCGGGTGCGGTCCTCTCCGGCCGTTTCGACCGCCCCCCGGATGAGGACGCCGAGCGCGAGGAAATAGCCGGACCAGACCAACAGGATGGTGGCGAGGAACGACATCGGAAGCGGCGGGGGCGCGATGGCGAGGCTGGCATAGCTGGAGTTCAGGAAATCCCCCGCCGTCGCCGCGACGTACACCCAGAAGACTCCCTTCCATGTCCGTGAGATCGCCCGGCCGGTGGCCCGGGCGCGCTGGATCAGTGCGAATCCGAAGACCCCGACGGGGGCCAGGCTCATGATCGCCCCCCACAGGATCGGCAGGTGGAAATACCTGACGATGTCGTTTTCCCAAGCGAAAGGATAACTTCCCAGATGGGCCATCGCCATCAACGAGGCGCCGAGCAATACGCTGGCGCCAACGCGGGCCCTCAGGGCGATCACGCCGCCGGCCAGGACCATGAACAGGCAGGTGAAGCTGGACAGGAGCGGCTCGGCGTTCCAACTCCGGGTTCTGGAAGGACCGGTGCTGAACGAGGTCGGGATGGTCCGGCCATCCCGCAGAATCGTCAGGTTGAACCTGGTTTCGGCGGGCAACTGGGTCCGGTACGCGTCCCAGGGGTGTTCGAAGCGAATTTGGTCGCCCGTGCGGATTCCGGCCGAGGCCAGTTGCCCCTCGGGGGGGACGCGTATTACCTCGAGATAGCCCGGCTCGGTGATCTGCGGGATCAGGTCAAACGCTTCGGCGGCCTGCGACCAGACCCGTCCGCTATCGCCGGGAACCCCGACGAGGACGTAGTTGACGCTGTGGGTCGTGACCAACGCGGCCAGCAGCAACACCAGCGCCTTGAGCCAAGCGAGACCGGTCCGCCCGCTCTCTTCCGAAGAGATCGCCCTGTCCATCCGCCGCCCCCGCCCGGTTAACAGTGTTCGTTAAGGCAGAACACACGCGGAAGTAAACGGGCCTATTGCATTCCCGCTCGAACCTCGGCCCGCAGGGTGTCGATCGAGCGGAACCCTTGGTCGGTTTTGAAACGCCAGTAGGTCCAGCCGTTGCAGGCGGGGGCGTTCTCGAACAGGGCGCCCAGCTTGTGGATCGAGCCGCTCAGCGACCCGGACACCAGCGACCCGTCGGCCCGCACTCGCGCCTCGCGCTCGCCCTTCGGACAATACAGCCGATCACCCGGCCGCAGCAGGCCGGCCTCGACCAGCGCCCCGAACGGCACCTTGGGCTCGGCCCGTTTGGAGCCCATGACCGCCAGGTCCTCCGGCGCCGCCGGGATCACCGCCTTGATCCGCTTTTCGGCAACCTTCGCGTAGCCCTCGTCGCGCTCGATGCCGATGAAGTGGCGACCCAGTCGCCTGGCTGCCGCGCCGGTCGTGCCGGTGCCGAAGAACGGGTCCAGCACCACGTCGCCCGGCCGCGTCGCCGCCAGCAGCACCCGGTGCAGCAGGGC
>DASRXE010000028.1:0-4614 GCA_035654315.1 Brevundimonas sp. | reverse complement strand
TTCCCGCACATCTACGCCTCGGGCCGGGCCGGCTGGGCGACGCTGGACCTGAACCAGCCGAGCGACAACCTGGCCCCGCTGTTCGACCTGATCGTCGACCACGTGCCGGCGCCCAGGCAGGTCGAGAAGGTCAATGAGCCTTTCCAGATCCTCAACGTGCTGATCGAGAGCGACCCGTTCCTGGGCCGGCTGCTGACCGGTCGGATCGAGAGCGGCAAGGCGGTTCCCGGCATGGCCATCAAGGCCCTGTCGCGTGACGGCAAGACCATCGAACAGGGCCGCATCACCAAGGTGCTGGCCTTCCGCGGCCTGAAACGCCAGCCGGTGGACGACGCCGAGGCGGGCGATATCGTCGCCATCGCCGGCATGTCGAAGGCGACCGTGGCCGACACCCTGTGCGCGCTGGAAGTGACCGAGGCGCTGCCGGCCCAGCCGATCGATCCGCCGACCATCTCGATGACCGTCTCGGTCAACGACAGCCCCTTGGCCGGGCGCGAGGGCGACAAGGTGCAGTCGCGCGTCATCCGTGACCGCCTGCTCAAGGAGGCCGAGGCCAATGTCGCCATCCGCGTCACCGAGACAGGCGGCAAGGACGCCTTCGAGGTCGCCGGTCGCGGCGAACTGCAACTGGGCGTGCTGATCGAGAACATGCGCCGCGAGGGCTTCGAGCTGTCGATCAGCCGGCCTCGCGTGGTCTATCAGACCGGCGAGAATGGCGAGCGGCTGGAGCCGATCGAGGACGTCGTCATCGACGTCGACGACGAATACACCGGCGTGGTCATCGAGAAGCTGTCGGCCCGCAAGGCCGAACTGAAGGACATGGGCCCGTCGGGCGCCGGCAAGACCCGTCTGGTGTTGAAGTCGCCGTCGCGCTCGCTGATCGGCTACCAGGGCGAGTTCCTGACCGACACGCGCGGCTCGGGCGTGCTGAACCGCGTGTTCAGCCACTATGAGCCGCACAAGGGAGCCATCGAGGGCCGCCTGAAGGGCGTTCTGGTCTCGAACGGCGACGGCGAGACCGCCGCCTTCGCCCTGTGGAACCTGGAGGAGCGCGGCGTCATGTTCGTGGGCGCCGGCGAGAAGACCTACCAGGGCATGATCATCGGCGAGAACGCCCGCTGGGACGACCTCGACGTCAATCCGATGAAGGCCAAGCAGCTCAATAACATCCGGGCCTCCGGCAAGGACGAGGCCGTGCGCCTGACCCCGCCGCGGCGTCCGTCCCTCGAGCAGGCCATCGCCTATATCGAGGAGGACGAGCTGGTCGAGGTGACACCCAAGTCGATCCGCCTGCGCAAGCAGACGCTGAACCCGTCGTTCCGCAAGAAGCGCGTCCGCGAGGACTGAACGGGGCGTTCGCCGAGCCAAAATCGGTCAATCTTGACCGTGCCAAGGTGATTTCTGGGCGAACGGAACCGCGCCGCCCCGTGGTGGTTGCCCGATCGGTGCGAGCCCCCAGCTCGCGTAGATCGAAGGCTTCCATCATGCGAAAGACCGCGCTCCTTTCAGGTGTCGCCGGCCTGTTCCTCATGTCCGCCCCGGCGTTCGCCCAGGACGGCACGGCCCCGCAGACACCTCCCGCCGCTCCCCCGCCGGGACAGGCGACCCAGGCCCCCACATTGACCCTGCAGCCCGGCATGACGGTGCGCGGCGCAGACGGCGAGCTCGGCGTCCTCGTGGGCGCCCGGATGGACGGCAATCGTCAGCAACTGACGGTGCAGGGCGCCGACGGCGTTGTGCGGGCGGTGCCGATCGACGGCATCCGTCAGGAGGGCGACGTGGTCACGGTCGACTTCACCCTCGAACAGTACAATGCGGCCGAAACCGTCACCGCGCCGGCTGTTCCGGCGACGCCGGCCGAGCCCGGCGTGACGCCCGCGACTCCGGCGACCCCCGCGGTCCCGGGAAACCAGCAGGCCCCCGACGAGTCGGATGAAGGCGAGGAAGCGGACGAGGCCGACCCGGCCGCCACGCCCGCCCAGCCGGCGACGCCCGCCGTGCCGGGCGTCAGTTCGGCTGTCCCCGCCACGCCGGCTACGCCCGCGACGCCGCCCGCCGACGAAGAGGAAGCCGACGAAGCTGCGATCCCCGCGCCGCCGACGCTGCCTCCGGAAGATCCGACCGCGCCGCCCCAGGATCCGGCCGCGCCCCCGCCCGGGGAAGGCGCCGACGCCACCCCGGACAACCCGGGTTCCTGACGGCGCAGAGTGCAAAAGAGAAGGGCGGCTCCTTGCGGAGCCGCCCTTTTTTCATCGTGTGAACCGTGGCCGTCAGGCCCGTCGCTTCACCAGTCCCAACAGGAACAGCAGGATGATCGCGCCGAGGGTGGCGACGATGATGCCGATGATCCAGTTGCCGCCAGCATCCCCTCCGAGGGTATTGTAGAGGAAGCCGCCGATCAGGGCGCCGACGATGCCGACGATCAGATTCGTCAGCAGCCCATGGCTCCGTCCCATGATCTGCTCAGCCAGCCAGCCGGCGATAATGCCGATGACGATCCACGCAATCCATCCAAACCCGCTCATAGTCCGCTCCTTCCAGCGATGGTCGATGGCCGTTTAATGCGCCTGAACGGTAACGGTTGCTCCGTCGCTGTCCGACGAACCCGGTTCACTGGTTATCCCCTCCTGAGGGAAGGCGGCACGGCCCTTGCCGCTCCCGGGGCGAGCCGTCCCGCATCGGGACAGTTGGGAACAAGGGAAACAGGGGCCATGGCCACCGATATTGACCTTCATCTTGGACGCCGTCTGCGCCGCCGCCGCCGCCTGCTGGGCCTGACCCAGCAGCAGCTGGCCACCCAGGTCGGCATCCGCTTCCAGCAGATCCAGAAATACGAGTGCGGCGCCAACCGCATCTCGGCGGCCCGCCTGTGGCAGCTGTCCGAGGCGCTGGAATCGCCGGTCAGCTATTTCTATGACGGCCTTGAAGAGGCCATCGAGCGCCGGGAGGCGGCCAACCAGGGCGGCGAAATGTTTTCCCGCAAGGAAACGCTCGACCTGATCCAGGCCTACTACCAGCTCGGCGAGCGCCCGCGCCGTCGCCTGCTCGACCTCGCCAAGTCGCTGCACGCCGAGGGCGACGCGGTCTGACAGACGTGAGCAGCCATGAGCGGCGCGTGGCGAGATATCGTCACCGCACAGCCTGACTCGTGGCCGGGACGCCGAAGGAGGGCGTGGTGACGGTTGACTCGCCACCCGCCACTCGCCACTCGCCAGTCCCATGACCGAGTACGAACTGTTCGCCGTCGAACTGGCCCACGAGGCCGCACGCGTCTCCCTGCCGTATTTCCGGGGCGTCTGCGAGGAGACGGACAAGGGCGGGGCCGCGGGCTTCGACCCGGTGACCCAGGCCGACCGGGAGGCCGAGGCCGCGATCCGGCGATTGATCGCCGCACGCTACCCCGCCCACGGCGTCATCGGGGAAGAGTATGGCGAAGACCGGCCCGAGGCCGAACACGTCTGGATTCTCGACCCTATCGACGGCACCCGCGCCTTCATCGCGGGCCTGCCGCTGTGGACCAATCTGATCGCCCTGAGGGTCGGCGATCGCCCCACCGTGGGCGTGATCGGCCAGCCCTATCTCGACGAGATATTTCTGGGCGGCCCGTCCGGCGGGCGGATGATCAGGGCGGGCTGCGAGACGCCGTTGCAAGCGCGCGCCTGCGCCCATCTCAACGAAGCCCTGATCGCCACCACCGATCCGGACCTGTTCACCGGCGCCGAACTGGGGGCCTGGACCCAGGTGCGCGCCGCCGCCCGGCTGGCCCGGCTCGGCTGCGACGCCTACGCCTACGCCATGCTGGCGGCCGGGCGGATCGACCTTGTCGCCGAGAGCGCGCTGAAAATCTGGGACTGGTCGGCGCTCGTGCCGGTGGTGGAGACCGCCGGGGGCGAGATCACCAACTGGCGGGGCCTGGCGCCGGACGACAGCGGCCAGATTCTCGCCGTGGGCGACGCGCGGATCCGGGACCAGGCGCTCGTGGCGCTCAGACGGGCCGCCGCCTAGACCGCTTCAAAGGGGTTCGACGCGGCCGGCTGCGTCGTGACCGGCGACAGGTCCTCGACCGGCGAGACATAGGCGCCCATGGCGTCGAACTCCTCGAGGAAGATCGCGCGCCGCTCGTCGGTTTCCATGATGACCTCGTGCCTGGCGCCCGGGATCTCGACGTATCGGCCGCGGCCCAGCCTGCGGGCGGCCCATTTGTTGGTCTGTTTCCAGACCCGGTCGTCCTCGCCCGCCTGGACGATGGCCACGGGAATGCGCACCGACTTCAGCGCTTTGGGCTTGAGCGCCCGCTCCCCCGCGTCGAGGGCGAAGGCGAGCCAGCCCCAGGTCGGCCCCCCGACCGCCAGATGGGGGCAGGCGTAGAGTTGTTGCCGCCACTGTTCGTAGCGGCTCTCGTCGGTGGTCAGGGCGTCCTTCTCGAAGGTGTGATCGAAGGGGTCGTCCGGATTGTCCAGCACATAGTCGCCCGCCTTGCCGTGGCGCAGGTTCCACCGCACCGCCAGCTTGACCGACCACATCGAGCGCTTGCCGGTCTTGATGCGCAGCATGGGGCCGGTCAGCAAGGCGCCGGAGAAGCGCTCCTCGCCGGCCTGCAGCGTCATCAGGTTC
>DASRXE010000027.1:0-3648 GCA_035654315.1 Brevundimonas sp. | reverse complement strand
AGCCCGCGCTGCTGGGCGTAGAACAGCTGGTCGTCGGACAGGCGCGTCGTCGTCGCCTCGTGCTCCAGCTGGGCCGAGCCGTTTCGGGCCTCGATATAGGGCACGGTGTGCGAGCCGCAGTCCTTGCCGATCAGCAGGCTGTCGCACTGGGTGAAGTTGCGCACCCCGGTCGCCTTGGGATGCACCGACACCAGCCCGCGGTAGGTCGAGTCCGACTTCCCGGCCGAGACCGCCTTGGCGATGATCCGGCTCTTCGAGTTCTTGCCCAGGTGCACCATCTTGGTGCCGGTGTCGGCCTGCTGCCGCCCGTTGGTGATGGCGATGGAATAGAATTCGCCCGAGCTGTCCTCGCCCTTGAGCAGGCAGGACGGGTATTTCCAGGTGATGGCCGAGCCGGTCTCGACCTGGGTCCACGACACCTTCGAGCGGTCGCCGCGGCAGTCGGCGCGCTTGGTGACGAAGTTGTAGATGCCGCCCTTGCCGGTCGCCGGATCGCCCGGATACCAGTTCTGGACCGTCGAATATTTCACCTCGGCGTCGTCCAGCGCCACGATCTCGACCACGGCCGCGTGCAGCTGGTTCTCGTCGCGCATCGGCGCCGTGCAGCCCTCCAGATAGGAGCAGTAGCTGCCCTTGTCGGCGATGATCAGCGTCCGCTCGAACTGGCCGGTCTGGCTCGCATTGATGCGGAAATAGGTCGACAGCTCCATCGGGCAGCGCACGCCCGGCGGGATGTAGACGAACGAGCCGTCCGAAAAGACCGCACTGTTCAGCGCCGCGAAATAGTTGTCCGAGACCGGCACCACCGATCCCAGATATCTACGCACCAGTTCCGGATGCTCCCTCAGCGCCTCGCTGATGGGCATGAAGATCACCCCGACCTTGGCCAACTCGGCCTTGAACGTGGTCACCACCGACACGCTGTCGAACACCGCGTCCACGGCGTAACGCGGCGCGCCCTCGACGCCGGCCAGCACCTCCTGCTCCTTCAGCGGAATGCCCAGCTTGGCGTAGACGGCCAGCAGTTCCGGATCGACCTCGTCGAGGCTCTTGGGCCCCTCCTTCTGCTTGGGGGCGGCGTAGTAGAACAGGTCCTGATATTCGACCGGCTCGTACTTCACCGAGGCCCAGGTCGGCTCCTCCATCGCCTGCCAGCGCTCATAGGCGGCCAGACGCCATTCCAGCATCCACGCCGGCTCGCGCTTCTTCTCGGAGATGAAGCGCACGATGTCGGCGTTGAGGCCGCGCGGCGCGAACTCCTGCTCGATGTCCGAACTGAAGCCGTGCTCGTACTTCTCCAGCGCGGCGACCGCTTCGATGGTTTCCTTGACGGCGGCCATGACGTTACGCGACTTCCTTCACGCGTTCGGCGGCCCGCGCGCGATGCTTTTCCCAAGCCCCGACCCAGGCGTTGGCGAACCGGATCCAGTCGGCTTCGGTCGTTCCCCAGCCCCCCGAGACCCGCACCCCGCCGGTGGCCAGATGATCCAGCCCCATCGCGCTGATGGCCTTCGACGGCTTGGTCTTGCCCGAGGAACAGGCCGCGCCCGCCGACACCATCACGCCCATCAGGTCGAGGGTGATCAGCTGCTGCGGGCTGTCCCAGCCCTCGACGGCCATGAACAGGGTGTTGGGCAGGCGTTTCACCGCTCCGCCGATGATGGTCGCCCCGGCGGCGGCCACCTCCTCCTCGGCCGCGTCGCGCCACGCCTTGTGCGCGGTCGCGATCGGCAGGTCGCGCGCGGCGCAGTCCGCCGCAACGCCGAAGCCGGCGATGCCCGGGACGTTCTCGGTGCCGGCGCGCAACCCGCGCTCCTGCCCCGCTCCGTGCAGGGTGCGGATGACCGGAACGCCGTCCTTCGAAGTCAGCGCGCCGACGCCCTGCGGCCCGCCCAGCTTGTGCGCCGACAGCGTCAGCGTGTCCGCGTCCAGCGCGCCTATGTCGACCGGGATCTTGCCCGCCGACTGGATAGCGTCGACGTGCAGCCAGCCGCCGGCGGCCCGCACCAGCGCCGCCGCCTCGGCGATCGGCTGGATGACGCCACTCTCGTTGTTGGCGTGATGGATGGCCACCACGGCCCGGCCCGGGCGCTTCAGCGCCCCCGCCAGCCAGTCCAGATCGACCACGCCGTTGGAATCGACCGGCAGGATTTCAACCGGTTTGCCGCTCACCGCCGCCGCCTCGGCCACGCACGGATGCTCGGTCGCCCCGACGATCAGCCGCTCGCAGCCCGCGGCCAGCGCGCTCAGGATCGCCTGGGCGTTCGACTCCGTGCCGCCGGACGAGAACACCACCGCCGTCGGATCGGCCCCGACCAGATCGGCCACCTGCGCCCGCGCCGTCTCGATCCGCGCCCGCGCCCGGCGGCCCGCGGCATGCACCGCCGACGGATTGCCGTTGTCGGCGAGCGCCTTCGCCATCACGTTCTGCACTTCCGGCCGAACCAGACCCGAAGCGTTGTAGTCCAGATAGACGCCGCTCACGCCGCCACCCCCACGCTTGACGCCGCGGCGGGCCGGCGCCGTCCGGTGCGGTTCATCACCACGTCCTCCAGCGAAACCCCGGCCAGATAGGCATGAATCTCGGCCCCGAGATCCTCCCACAGATTGTGGGTGATGCAGCGCTCGCCGGCCATCATGCAGCCCTTGGGCGACGAATGGCCGATGCAGCGGGTCGCCCGGATCGGTTCGTCGACCGCCAGGACGATCTCGGCCACCACCGTCTCATGCGCGCCCTTGGCCAGCCGGTAGCCGCCGCCGGGCCCGCGCACGCTCTGCACCAGACCGCTTTTGCGCAGCCGGGCGAACAACTGCTCAAGGTAGCTCAGCGAGATTTCCTGCCGCGCCGCGATCTCGGCCAGCGAGACAGCCCGCTGCACCCCGTCGGTACGGCCATTCTTGGCCAGATCGGCCATCGCCATCACGGCGTATCGTCCCTTGGTCGACAGTCGCATCGCGCACCCTCAAAATTTGCGCGCTTTTCGGGGGTCCTGTGCTAGAACCCGCGCCTTCGCAAAAGCGCTGGCGCGCAGGGCGGACTTAGAAAGTCCTACCGGCACGGTCAAGTATTACGCAGCTGCGAAACGACAGTTGAACACGGAATTCGACCGCCTCATGCCTGAAGTCATCCTGCCCGGCGCCTCGGGCCGCATCGAAGCCCGCTACTCGCCGGGCAAGCGCCCCAACGCCCCGATCGCCCTGATCCTGCACCCGCACCCCAAGGCGGGCGGGCATATGAACAACCCGGTCACGGTGACCCTGTACCAGCTGTTCGTGAAGCGCGGCTTCGCCACCCTGCGCTACAACAGCCGCGGCGTCGGCAAGTCGCAGGGCGAGTTCGACTCGGGCATCGGCGAGCTGGCCGACGCGGCCACCGCGCTCGACTGGCTCCAGGCCCAGAACCCCGGCGCCACCCAGACCTGGGTCGCCGGCTATCAGTTCGGCGCCTACATCGGCATGCAGCTGCTGATGCGCCGGCCCGAGACCGACGGCTTCATCTCGGTGTCGCCGCCGTCGAACATGTACGACTTCAGCTTCCTGGCCCCCTGCCCGGCCTCGGGCCTCATCCTCCACGGCGCCGCGGACACGGTGGTGCCCCCGGTGGAGGTCGAGCGGGTGGTGTCCAAGCTGCGCACCCAGAAGGGCATC
>DASRXE010000026.1:0-3919 GCA_035654315.1 Brevundimonas sp. | reverse complement strand
GAGACGGTCAAGGTCCCGGCCTGGCTCAACGACCTCGCCCTCTACCACAACCGGGGCAACAGCGCCTGGTACAGCGAAGCCCGCATGGACGGCGACTTCTCCGGGCTCGACGACCTGTTCACCGAACACCCGCGCGTGGTCGAGGGCTTCATCGATCTCTATGGGAGCTGGATCGAGGACTACGGCGTCGACGGCTTCCGCATCGACACCGCCCGCCACGTCAATCCCGAGTTCTGGCAGGTCTTCGTCCCCGCCATCCTCGAGCGCGCCCGGGCGAAGGGCATTCCGAACTTCCACATCTTCGGCGAGACCTACGATTTCCAGAGCGGCACGTCGGCCATGCATACCGTCGTGGACGGCCTGCCGACGGTGCTCGACTTCGCCTATCAGCGGACGGTGCAGGACATGGTCACCGGCGTCCGGCATCCGGACGCCATGGGCTATCTGCTGATGGAGGACGCCATCTACGCCGGCGGCGTGGAGACCGCCCGCCGCCTGCCGACCTTCACCGGCAATCATGACATGGGCCGCATCGGCCACCTGATCCTCAAGGCCATGCCGGAGATTTCCGACGCGGAGCTGCTCGACCGCTCGACCCTGGCGCATGCGCTGGTGTTGCTCGGCCGCGGCGTGCCGGTGATCTACTATGGCGACGAACAGGGCTTCACCGGCGACGGCGACGACCGCCGCTCGCGTCAGGACATGTTCGAGACCCGCACCGCGTCCTACGCCGACGACCGGCGCATCGGCCAGGCTTCGGGGCCCTTCGACACCAACGCCGACATGTACCGGCGCATCGCGGAAATGACCCGCGTCCGCGCCGCCGACGCCCGGCTGCGTCGTGGCCGTGTCGCCATCCGCATCGCCGACCAGGAGCCCGGCATCCTCGCCATCTCCCGTCTTGATGGTGACGGCGAGACGCTGGTGGTGTTCAACACCGCGCCCGAAGCCCGCGACGTCAATATCCCGGTCGAGACCGGATCCTCCACCTGGCGCGCCCTGCTCGGCCAGTGCCCCGCCGTCGCCGCCGCCCCCGGCGCCGTCTCCGTCTCCGTGCCCGCCCTGGGCTACCTTGTCTGCGTATCCGAAGGTTGAGCTTGACCGTCCAGATTCTTGAGTCTCCGCACGCCCGAACCGACGCCGCCGAATGGTGGCGCGGCGCCGTCGTCTATCAGGTCTATCCGCGCAGTTTTGCGGACAGCAACAACGACGGCGTCGGCGATCTTAAAGGCGTCGCCGACCACCTCGACCACATCGCCTCGCTGGGCGTGGACGCCGTCTGGCTGTCGCCTTTCTTCACCTCGCCGATGAAGGATTTCGGCTACGACGTGGCCGACTATTGCGACGTGGATCCGATCTTCGGCGACCTCGCCGACTTCGACGCCCTGATCGCCAAGGCCCACCGGCTGGGCCTGCGCATCATCACCGACCTGGTCTTCGCCCACACTTCGGACCAGCACGCCTGGTTCCGTGAGAGCCGGCAGTCGCGGACCAATCCCCGGGCCGACTGGTACGTCTGGGCCGACGCCAAGGCGGACGGATCGCCCCCGTCGAACTGGCAGTCGGTGTTCGGCGGTCCGGCCTGGACCTGGGACGCCCGGCGCGGCCAGTACTACATGCACAACTTCCTGCCCGAGCAGCCGCAGCTTAACCTGCACCTGCCGGCGGTGCAGGACGCCCTGCTGGACGCGGCCCGCTTCTGGCTTGACCGCGGCGTCGACGGCTTCCGCTTCGACGCCATCAATTTCTCGATGCACGACCCGCTGCTGCGGGACAATCCGCCCCTGCCCCCTGGCGGCAAGCGGACCCGGCCGTTCGACTTCCAGGACAAGGTCCATAACCAGTCCCAGCCGCAGATCGCCGACTTCCTCAAGCGGATTCGCGCGCTGACCGACAGTTACGGCGGCCGCTTCACCGTGGCCGAGGTCGGCGGCGACCACGCCGAGCGCGAGATGCAGGCCTTCACCGCCGGCGACGACCACCTGAACAGCGCCTACGGCTTCCTCTACCTCTACGCCCCCGCCCTGAACGACCAGTTGGTGCGCGAGGGAGCCGAGGCCTGGCACGGCCGCGACGGCCAGGGCTGGCCTTCGTGGACCTTCTCCAACCACGACGCCCCGCGCGCCATCTCGCGCTGGGCCGGCGGCCGCGATCTCAGGGCCTTCGCCGAGATGGCCATGCTGTTGCTGATGTGCCTGCGCGGCAACGTCTTCATCTATCAGGGCGAGGAACTGGCCCTGCCCCAGGCCGAGGTGCCGTTCGACAGGTTGGTGGACCCAGAGGCCATCGCCAACTGGCCCCAGACGCTGGGCCGCGACGGCGCCCGCACGCCGATGCCATGGTCCGCGGACCGGCCCCACGCCGGCTTCTCGACCACCGAGCCGTGGCTGCCCGTCGATTCGCGCCACGTCAGGCTGGCGGTCGATCTTCAGGAGGCCGATCCGTCGTCCATGCTCAACGTCACCCGGCGGCTGGTCGCCCTGCGCAAGGCCCATCCGGCCCTGACCCGGGGCGACATGCGCCTGCTGGAGGCCGCCCCTGGCCTGCTGTGCTTTGAGCGCGAACTGGCGGGCGAACGCCTGATGTGCGTGTTCAATCTGGGAGAACGGACCGCAGCCTGGACGGCGCCCGCCGGCTGGCGGGTCGTCGAGGCCGTCAACCTGCCGACCGGCTCCGGCGGAGCCCTGCCGCCCATGGCCGGGCTGGTGCTCGCCGGCGCCGCCGGATGAGCTCAGCCGCCGCAGCTCTCGCGCACGATCAGGTCGGTCGGTATCCGTTCCGACCGGCCGACGGAGTCGCCGGGGTTGTCGAGCAGTTTGGAGACCAGCAGCCGGCCGGCCTTCATGGTGTCCTGGGCGATCGTGGTCAGGGCGGGACGCGCGTAGCGGCTGAACGGCACATTGTCGAAGCCGATCACCGACACATCCTCCGGCACCCGCAGGTCCGCGTGCAGCAGGGCCCGCACGGCGCCCAGGGCGATCTGGTCGGAGGCGCACACCACCCCGTCGAAGCTGACGCCGCGACGGATCAGGCTGTCGACCGAGGCCTCGGCCGACTCGACCTCGAAATGGGCCTCCATGATCAGGTCCGGATCGACCGCCAGCCCCGCCTTGCCCAAGGCGTCGAGATAGCCGCGGTGCCGCTGCATCGCCTCGGGCGGGTCGAGATCACCGAGGAAGACGATGCGCTTGCGGCCCAGCCGGGCCAGATGCAGCGTCGCCCGCCGGCCGCCGGCCAGGTTGTCCGAGCCGACCGAACAATAGGCCTGGTCGGGCATCTGGGCCCCCCAGACCACGAACCGGCCCTCGGTTTCGGCCAGCCGGTTCAGGCTCTGATGCAGGAAGCTCTGGCCGAGGAAGATCACCCCGTCGGCGCGGCTGGTGGTCATCGCCGCCGACAGGTCGTCATAGCTGGTCGGCGTGAAATGGCTCATCACCACGTCGCAGCCGCGCTCGCGGGCCGCCTCGCCGACGCCGGCCAGAAGTTCGAGGAAGAACGGATCGCTCAGCCGCCCCTCGCGCCCCTGCGGTCGCGGCGTGACCAGGGCGATGACGCCGTCGGCGCCGATCGGCCCGGCCGGCATGTAGCGGCGGAACGGATAGTCATGCTCGCGCGCCAGCTTCCAGATCAGCTGCTTGGTCCGCGCATTGACCGCCGGACTGTCGTTCAGCGCCCGGGACGCAGTGGAGATCGATACGCCCGCCAGCTTGGCCAGATCCTCAAGGCGGGTGTTGCGGCGGCTCACGTTTGGTTTCCTGCTGATGGCATGGCTGCAAATTTTGCAGCCGGGCTATCAGCAGGAAACCAAACGTGAGCCGCAACACCCGCCTGGAAGATCTGGCCAAGCTGGCGGGCGTGTCGATCTCGACGGCGTCGCGGGCCCTGAACGACAGTCCGGCGGTCAACGCCCGAACCAAGC
>DASRXE010000025.1:0-8660 GCA_035654315.1 Brevundimonas sp. | reverse complement strand
GGAGTCGGCCAAGGACAACGGCCTCCTGGCCGGCTTCCCGGTGATCGACTTCAAGGCCACCCTGGTGGACGGCGCCTTCCACGACGTCGACTCCTCGGTCCTGGCGTTCGAGATCGCGTCGCGCGCGGCCTTCAAGGAGCTGCGCGAGAAGGGCTCGCCCAAGCTGCTCGAGCCGATCATGAACGTCGAGGTCGTGACCCCGGAGGAATACCTGGGCAGCGTCATCGGCGACCTGAACGGCCGCCGTGGCCAGATCCAGGGCCAGGACGTGCGCGGCAACGCCATCGTCATCAACGCCTTCGTGCCGCTGGCGAACATGTTCGGCTACGTGAACACCCTTCGGGGCATGTCGCAGGGCCGCGCTCAGTTCACCATGCTGTTCGACCACTATGAGACGGTGCCGCAACACGTCGCCGACGAAGTGATCAAGAAGTACGCCTAGAAACCCAACCCTAGTTTAGAGGACAAGCCCGGACAGGGCTGGAGCTTGAGATGGCCAAAGAGAAGTTCGAACGCAACAAGCCGCACTGCAACATCGGCACGATTGGTCACGTTGACCATGGGAAGACGACGTTGACGGCGGCGATCACTTTGACGCTGGCGAAGACGGGCGGCGCGAAGGCGATGAACTACGCCGACATTGACGCGGCTCCGGAAGAGAAGGCGCGTGGGATCACGATCAACACGGCGCACGTGGAATATGAGACGGCGAACCGTCACTACGCGCACGTGGATTGCCCTGGCCACGCCGACTACGTGAAGAACATGATCACGGGCGCGGCGCAGATGGACGGCGCGATCCTGGTGGTGAGCGCCGCGGACGGCCCGATGCCGCAGACCCGCGAGCACATCCTGCTGGCCCGCCAGGTGGGCGTGCCGGCGCTGGTGGTGTTCATGAACAAGGTCGACATGGTCGATGACGAGGAGCTTCTGGACCTGGTTGAGATGGAGGTGCGCGAGCTCCTGTCGTCCTATCAGTTCCCGGGCGACGACATCCCGATCGTCAAGGGCTCGGCCCTGGCGGCGGTGGAAGGCAAGACCCCGGAGATCGGCGAGCAGGCGATCCTGAAGCTGATGGAGGCGGTCGACGCCTACATCCCGCAGCCGGAGCGTCCGGTGGACCTGCCGTTCCTGATGCCGGTGGAAGACGTCTTCTCGATCTCGGGCCGCGGCACCGTGGTGACGGGCCGGGTCGAGCGCGGCATCGTCAAGGTCGGTGAGGAAGTCGAGATCGTCGGCATCCGTCCGGTGCAGAAGACGACCTGCACGGGCGTCGAGATGTTCCGCAAGCTGCTGGACCAGGGCCAGGCGGGCGACAACGTCGGCGTGCTGCTGCGCGGCACCAAGCGTGAGGACGTCGAGCGCGGCCAGGTGCTGTGCAAGCCGGGTTCGATCACCCCGCACACCAAATTCCTGGCCGAGGCCTACATCCTGACCAAGGAAGAGGGCGGGCGTCACACCCCGTTCTTCACCAACTACCGCCCGCAGTTCTACTTCCGCACCACCGACGTGACCGGCATCGTGCAGCTGAAGGAAGGCGTCGAGATGATCATGCCCGGCGACAACGCCGAGCTGAACGTCGAACTGATCACCCCGATCGCCATGGAAGAGAAGCTGCGCTTCGCCATCCGCGAGGGCGGCCGCACCGTCGGCGCCGGCGTGGTGTCGAAGATCACGGAATAGTAGGGCGCCAACGCTCGCGACGCGGTCGCTCGCTCCTTGAGCGCGGCCGGGCGAGCCTGGGCCAGACAACAGAACGGCCCCCGGAGCGATCCGGGGGCCGTTTTGCTGTCGGGCCTCAAGTCGCGAGCATGGGCCACCTAAATGAACCGCACCTCCACCCCCGGCTTGACCGAGGCGGCCAGTTGCTCGGCGTCCCAATTGGTCAGGCGGATGCAGCCGTTCGACGCGGTCTTGGCGATCTTCGACGGGTCGGGCGTGCCGTGGATGCCGTAGCTGTCGCGCGACAGTTCGATCCACACGGAGCCGACCGGATTGTTCGGGCCGGCGGGGACCACGACCTTCTCGTCGCCCCGGTCGTAGCTGAGCCTGGCCGGGTCGTAGGTGTAGTCGGGCTCGTTGGCGACGCCGACCACGCGCAGGGTCCCCGACGGCGCCGGGCGTTCGCTGGAGCCGATGGTGGCGGGATAGAAGGCCAGCAGCCGGCCCGAGGCGTCGTAGGCGCGGGCCGAGCGCTCGCTCTTGTCGACGACGATCCGGGCGACCTCGGCCAGCGGTCGATCGCCGACGGCGGGCACGACAATCCTTTGGCCAGCGCGGCGGAAGTCGACGCCGGGGTTCAATCCCTGCAGCAGGGCCTCGGTGAGGTGGAAGCGTTCGGCGAGGCGTTCGCGCGCCGAGGCGTAGCGCACGCCCCGGACGGCCTGGGCGGCGAGGTCGCCGGTCGGCGGGCTGAACGGGCCGGCGACATCGGCGGCGGTCAGGACGTAGGCGGTCATCACCGGCCCCGTGTCGGCGGCGGCCAAACGCTCGAGCAGGGCGGCGTCGGCGGCGTCGCCTTCGCCCAGGCCGTTCGCCTTGCGCCAGGCGGCGACGGCCTGGCGAGTGTTGTCGCCCGCGAGCCCGTCGATCACGCCCGGCGAGAAGGGCGACCGGTCGAGCAGGATCTGCAGGCGGACGAGCCCCGGATCGGGGGCGTAGGCGGCCGGCTTTTGACCGTCGGCCGGGGGCGTGGCGGATGGCGAGGGCGGGGGGAGGACGCCCGCCTCGATCCGGGCGGTGGTGAGCAGCGGCGGCGGGGCGTCGGCGGACCGGACGGCGGGGTCTCGTTGCGCATCGGGGTCCGGGGCGCCGCAGGCGGCCGCCGCGAGGGCGAGAAGGAGGGCGGAAGGGGCGGCGATCAGACGAAAGGACATGGGACTCCGAGGGTTGGGATCCGGGTTCAATCCTTTCCGGCGCGCGCCGTTCCCATGCCGTCAGCGCAGGGCGGCGGCCAGGCCCTCGGCTGTGATGGCCGCCCAGCAGGCGTAGCCGGCGTCGTTCAGATGCAGGTCGTCGGGGCCGACGCCGCCGCGATCCAGACCCGTCCAGTCCGCCATGGCGGCGAAGCGGTGGAGCACGGCGTAGCGGACGCGGCCGCCTTCAAGATCGATCAGCCGGGCCATCTCCCCCAGCGCGGGGTTGCGGCCCCGGAACGAGGGATTGGCCGTGCCCTCGGGCAGGCGCTGGGGATCGATCAGCAGGACGTCGACGCCGGCCCGGTCCAGCACCGTCTGGCCGCGCCGGAAGTCGGCGAAGACGTCGTCCATCGGCCGGTCGCGCAGCATGTCGTTGGTCCCCAGCTGCCAGATCACGAGGTCCGGATCGCCCGCCTCGATCTCGCGGCCCAGCCGGTCGGCGGTCTCCTTCGCGGTCTCGCCGCCGACGCCCTTGTTGATGACGGTGATTTCGATGCCCGGCAGGCGCCGCTCGAGCCCGGCTTCAAGCAGGGGGACGAAGGCCCGTTCGGGCCGGCTGGCGCCGACGCCTTCGATGGAGGACGAGCCCATGGCGAGGATGGTCAGGCGTCCGGACGCGACCGCCGCCCGGCTGCGATCGAGGCCGTCGTTGGCCACCACGTGGGTGTCGGTGACCGGACAGGCCTCGGGCGCGGCGGGGGCGGTCGGAGATCGGGCGATGGCGGCGGGCGCGTCGGCGAACAGGACGAGGGCGGCGAGGCCGGCGGCGGACTTCAAGGGTTGGGCTCTCCGGTGGCGGGATCGGCGGCCGTCTCGCCGCTGTTGCTGCTGCCCTCCGAGCCGGGGGGCTCCTGGGCGGGGCGGGGCGGCTCGCCGTCGCGCGGCGGGCGGCGCTCCTGTTCGTATTCGTTCTGCCGGCCGGGCTGCCGGTCTGTGTCGGGGGACGGGGACATGGGCGCTCCACTGAAGAAGGTCTCGGACCGAAAGGCAACGTCCGCGCGCGGCGGCGGCTCCGCAGTATCTGATTCACCAAGCCTCTAAACCGTACCGCAACGGCGACCGGGGCAAGCTGGCCGACGGACGAAGCCGCGGATCGGGGAAACATGGACGAGGCCACGGAGATCGAGATCATCCAGCCGGAGGCGCTGCGGCCGGAAGACCGCGCCGCGTGGGACGCGCTGCGCGCAACCGAGCCGGGGCTGGACCATCCCTATCTCGATCCCCGCTACGCCCTCGCGGCGGCGGGCATACCGGGCGCGGCGGTGGCGGTGTTCCGGCGCCGCGGCGCGGCCGTCGGCTTCTTTCCGTTCCAGCGGCGGGGACGGTTGATCCAGCCGCTCGGGGCGCCCCTGACCGATTACCATGGCGTCGTCGCCGCCGCGACCGAGGGGCTCGATCCCGCGACGGTGGCCCGACGGCTGGGCGGGGTGCTGCGCGTCGGCGGCTGGATGTCGCCATCGGCCGTCCCCGGCTTCATCGTGCGCACCCGCATGGCCACCGACGTGACCGGGGGCCGCGACGCCCTGGGCGCCCGGCTGGAAGAGCGCAGCCACCGCTTCTTCAAGAACATGCGTCGGCTGCGGCGCGGATTCGAACGCGAGCACGGCGAGCCGGTCTTCACCTGGGACGAGCGCGACCCGGCGGTGCTGGACTGGATCATCGCCCACAAGCGCGAACAGTACCGGCGCTCGCGGCGGCACGACGTGTTCGCCTGCGGCTGGACTGCGGATCTGCTGCGCACCCTGCTGGAGACCCGCACCGTGGACTTCGGCCTGCGCGTGTCGAGCCTGCGCACGGCGGCGGGCGACCTGGTCGCGGCCGAGGCGTCGCTGGACGACGGCCGCACCCTGCACCTGTGGTTCCCGACCTACGATCCGGCGTTCGCGAAGCATGGCGTGGGCACCCTGCTGACCCGGCTGGAAATGGAGCAGGCGGCGGACGCCGGCTATCGGCTGGTCGACTTCGGGGCCGGGGACGAAGGCTACAAGACGGCGCTCGCTGAACCGGCCGGAACCGTGTTCGAGGGCGTGGCCGAGGGACCGCGGCCGGATCTGGCGCGGCTGGCGGGACGACTGCTGGCGGGCGGCCCGGCGCCGCTGCGCCGCTTCGAACTGAGCCTGAGCCGCCGTTTCGACATCATCAACGCCTGTGAGACCCGCGCCGCCGACTGGTGGGCGGGCGCGGCCGCCGCGGCGACGGCCGCCGCGCGCAAGAGCCTGGGAGCCTCCGCATGACCGATCGCCTTATCCCCCCCTTCGACGCGGCGCGCCGGGACGTCTTCGGGCGGGCGCCGGTCACCTACGCACACCGACTGCTGGAGACCGGCCTGTTCGAGGATGAGGCGCTGGCCCGTCAGCTCGAGCGGCATCCGGCCGAGCTGTTCGACATCAACATCTTCCACTACGACGCCGACGATCAGGCCATGCTGCAGACCGGGACCAAGGGCCGGCGCGGCGGTGCAGCGCTGCTGGAGGCTGCGAGGGCCGGGCGGATGTGGATCCAGATGCGCCGCATCCAGGATCACTGGCCCGAGCTGGCCGAGGTCATGAGGCAGACCTTCGCGGACCTGTCGGACCACGTGCCGGGCTTCAACCCGGTGCAGGTGACGGGGCAGCTGATCCTGTCGGCGCCCTCGGCCAAGGTGCCGTTCCACGCCGATCCGCCCGGGGTGACCCTGTTCCACCTGCGCGGCGAGAAGCGGATCTGGATCTATCCGGTTGACGAGACCCACATGCCGAGCCGGTCGATGGAGAACATCGTGCTGGAGCAGCAGACCGAGGATCTGCCGTACCGGCGCGAAATGGACGCCGCCGCCGAGGTGTTCGACCTGAAGCCGGGCATGGCCATCGCCTGGCCTCTGCATGCGCCGCACCGGATCGAGAACCAGGGCAGCTTCAACGTCTCTCTGTCGTGCGACTACCAGACGTGGCGATCGCGGATGACCAACGGAGCGCACTATACGAACGGCGTGTTGCGCCGCTGGGGCGCGCCGGTGCTGCCGGCCGACCGGGCGCCGATGGCGGCCCGCGCCGCCCTGTGGAGCGCCTCGCTGGGGCTGCGACGGCTGGGCGTGGTCAGGACCCGGCTGGAGTCCTACGAACGGGCTTTTGAACTCGGCGAAGAGCCGCCGCCGCCGGACAAGGGCCTGATCTCGCCGCTGGCGATGCGCTGAGCGCTTGAGCAGAGCGCCGCCGCGCGCGGGCGATAGCGCCACCCCTTTCTTACAATCAGGTCATGACCTCGATTTAAAGTGACTCGGCGACGGGCCGGTCGCACCTTCCCGGGACATTCCGGAGAGGGAGCCCCGCCATGAAAGCCATCCTGCTGTCCGCCGTCGCCGCCGCCGCGACGATCGCCGCCGTCAGCCCCGCCCTGGCCCAGTCGCCCGAGGTCGAGATCGAGCACGCCGTCGCCCGCGTCGTGGTCATCGTCGAGGACCGCGCCGATATCGGCGTGGAGATCGAACAGGGCTCGTCCCAGCTGCCGCAACTTCGCGTCACGCGGCGCGGCGATGATGTGCGTATCGACGGCGGCCTCGGCCGCCGTTTCGCCGGTCTCCGCGTCGGCGACAGCATCCGAAACTGCCGCTCCGGCCCGGACCGCACCCGACCGGGGGAGGGCGCTTCGGTCGAGGTGCGCAACATCGGCCGGGTCAACCTTGACGACGCTCCGCTGATCGTCATCCGCTCGCCGCGCCATGTGAATATCGACACCGGCGGCGCCGTGTTCGGCTCGGTCGGTCGCGGCGCGACCTCGGTCGACATGGGCAACGGCGGCTGCGGAGACTGGGTGATCGCCAATACCGACGGGCCTGTCGACGCCTCCCTGGGAGGGTCGGGTGATGTCATGGTGGGAAGCACAAGGTCGCTGGAGGTCAGCCTGGCCGGCTCCGGCGATCTGACAGCCGGGGCGACCGGCAGCCTCGACCTGAGCCTCGCTGGGTCAGGCGGGGCCGCCATCGCCGAGGTGAACGGCGACACGGACATCTCGATCGCCGGCTCCGGCGAGGTGGCCATCCGCCGCGGCCGCTCGCCGAACCTCGACATCTCGATCGCCGGCTCCGGGGATATCGACTTCGGCGGCACGGCCGGCGACGTCAGCGTCTCCATCGCGGGCTCCGGCGACATCCGCATCGCCGAGGCGACCGGCAGCGTCAGCCGCAGCGTCGTGGGATCGGGAGACATCCACATCGGCCGTTGACCCCTCGCGGCCGAGTGGACGAGAAGGCCCGGGAGCGTGGAACCCCCCGGGCCTTCTTCGTGTCCGGCTCATGAAAAAGCCCCGGCGGATCGCTCCGCCGGGGCTTCGTCGTTCCGGGTCCTGTGGACCCGCCTTCTAAGCCGTGTCGCTTACAGAAGCGCGCCGGCCATGCCGCCGACGCCGGCGGCGGTGCGGCCCAGGTCAGCGCCGGCGCGTTCGCGCGACTGCAGGTTGCCGCCGAACGAGAAGCGCAGGCCGACGCTGATGGTGTCCATCGACACGTCGACGTCTTCCAGTTCCGCGTGGGTGAAGCCAGCGACCACGCCCATGCCGGTGCCGGGGATGCGGTATTCGCCGCCGACATTGGCCTGCCAGCCGTCGACGTCCAGGCCGCCCGCGTCCACCGTCGTCCAGCCCGCGCCGCCGTTGATGCGGAAGTTCGGGTTGATGAAGTAGGACGCGTCACCGGCCACCGTCCAGATGTCGGCCTCGACGCCATCCAGCGTCTCATAGGCCACCGAGCCGGTCAGGGTGACCTTGTCGAGGTAGGTCTGGGCTTCGGCGCCGACGCTCCACAGCTGCTCGCCGTAGACTTCCGAAGCGCCGGCGAAGCCGCCGACGCGGACGCCGCCCACCAGGGTGGTGGCGTGCACCCGGCCGCTGATGTTGGTGTTGCTGTCGGCGAAGTCGTCGAACGAGTGGGCGAAGCCGCCGTCCAGGGTGACGGTCCAGTCGGCGGTCACCGGGATGGCGACAGCGGCGTCGATCGTGGCGTTTTCGGCTTCGGCCTCGAGGCCGGCGACGTCGAGGTCGCTGTTCGAGTAGACGACGCCGATCGAGCCGATGCCGTCCTGGGCCAGGGCGGGGGCCGCGACGAAGGCGGCGGCGGCGGCGGTGGCGAGGAAGAGAGACTTCATTTTTGTTTTTCCGTTGCAGGCCGCGACCGGATTCGCCGCGGCGGACGGCTGCGCTATCAGGGCCCCGGACAGCGTCGCCATTACAATGCAGTCATGAACGGCCCGCCCGCGCCGGTTGTTGCGGCTCCGCCACGCATTGTGGCAGCGTGGTGACAATTGGGTGGAGGCATAACGGCGCATTCTCAACGCGCCGTCACAAGCGTGACTTTGGACGCCCGGTGATGGGTTCCGTCGACGGACCGGATGTCGCCCCTGTCGGCCTCCGCCATGCTTTCGCCGCTTGACGGAAGCGGAATCGATCGTCATAAGCCGCCACTCTTGTTGGACCGGCTGTGCACCTCGCTTTGAGTATGGGGTGCAGACGCGGTCCGCAGGAACGACCTGAGACCCTGTTCTTTGCAGTGACCCAGGACTTCAACGGCCTTCGCGGGAGACTGCGTGGGCCGATCGTTTTTGCGGACGTGCGTACTCTGAAGGCCTCGCGGCCTGAAGACTCCGGTCTTTGAAATGGTTCACAGGGACGCAGGTTCGCCTGCTTGGGAATAGCTACCGATATGGATCAAAGCATCCGCATCAGGCTCAAGGCCTTCGATCACCGCGTCCTCGACTTTTCGACGCGCGAGAT
>DASRXE010000024.1:0-10238 GCA_035654315.1 Brevundimonas sp. | reverse complement strand
ACCATGGCCTGCTTCGAGTCGAGCAGGCCCTCGTCCATGTTGATGTCGATGACCGACGCCCCGGCCTCGACCTGCTGGCGCGCCACGGCGACGGCGGCGGCGAAGTCGCCGGCCATGATCAGCTTCTTGAATTTGGCCGAGCCGGTGACGTTGGTCCGTTCGCCGACGTTGATGAAGGTCGGGCGCATCAGGCAGTCCAGACTTGAGAGTACCCGCGCGTCAGCAGTTCGGCCCTGGCGCGCGACTCCGTCACCGTGGCTCGTCCCGCCAACACGGAATCACAGATCGCGAGCAGGAAGTTGGCGTCGTCGATCGACCGAACGGGGCGGTCTTCGATGAAAAGGCTTCCGCACGCCACGGAAACAAACTCTTGCTTGCCGGAGACCTCGAGCGTTCCATTCGGCGTGTGAATGAACAGTTCGGCGTGGCCGTTTGGCTCACGCCGCGTGACGGCGGCGCCGGTAGCAAGAGCGTCCGCTTCCACCCAGAACTGGGCCACCGGCTCCATCACGCCACCAACTCGAACGGTTCCAGACCCGACAGGCGCATCGCCACCGGCCGCTCCGGAATTTCTCGCGTCGCCAGTTTCGAGACCGCCTCCGCCGTGTGCCGGATATGCTCGGGCGTGGTGCCGCAGCAGCCGCCGACGATGTTGACCAGGCCAGAGGCGGCCCACTCCTCGATGAAGTGCGCCGTCTCGTGCGGCTGCTCGTCGTACTGGCCCATGGCGTTGGGCAGACCGGCGTTCGGATAGGCGGCGACCAGGGTATCGGCGACCCGGCTCAGTTCGGCGATGAACGGCCGCATCAGGTCGGCCCCGAGGGCGCAGTTAAAGCCGACGGCGAAGGGTTTGGCGTGGCGCACGCTGTTCCAGAAGGCCTCGGCGGTCTGGCCTGACAGGGTGCGGCCCGAGCGGTCCGTGATGGTGCCGGAAATCCAGATCGGCAGGGCCTCCATGCCCTCGTCCTCGAGGTCCTTGATGGCCTTGATGGCGGCCTTGCAGTTCAGCGTGTCGGTGATGGTCTCGATCAGATAGAGGTCGACCCCGCCCTCGTTCAGGGCCCGCACCTGCTGCTTGTAGGCGTCATAGACCTGATCGAAGGTCACCAGCCGGGCGCCGGGATCGTTCACGTCCGACGACATCGACAGCATCTTGTTCAGCGGCCCGATCGAACCGGCGGCGAAGCGCGGCTTGTGCGGTTCCTTCTCCGTCCAGCGGTCGGCGGCGGCGCGGGCCAGTTTCGCGCCTTCCAGATTGATGTCCCACACCGACTGGTCGTCGAGCTTGTAGTCGTCCTGGGCGATCACCGTGGCCGAGAAGGTGTTGGTCTCGCTGATGTCGGCGCCGGCGGCGAAATACCGGTCGTGCAGGTCGGCGACGATGTCGGGCCGGGTCAGACACAGGATGTCGTTGTTGCCCTTCATCTGGCCGTTGTGGCCGGCGAAGCGCTCGCCGCGGAAATCCTCCTCGGACAGCTCGCTGCGCTGGATCATGACGCCCCAGGCGCCGTCCAGAACGAGGATGCGCTCTTTCGCAGCCCGGTGCAGGGCGGCGATGCGGTCGGTGCGAGGGAAGGGGGGACTCATACTGCGGCTTTCGTCTCGCGCACGCCCAGCACCCGGCAGATGGCATAGACCAGGTCAGCGCGGTTCAATGTGTAGAAGTGGAAGTCGGCGAAGCCTTCTTCCTGCAGCCGGGCGCAGGTTTCGGCGGCGACCGAGGCGGCGATCAGTCGGCGGGTTTCCGGATCGTCGTCCAGCCCGTCGAAATGCGCCGCTAGCCAATCGGGCACGGCCGCGCCGCAGGCAGTCGACATCCGCTTCAAGCCGTTGAAATTGGTCACCGGCATGACGCCCGGGATGATCGGCACGGTGACGCCGGCGGCCCGTACGCGGTCCCGGAAGCGCAGGAATGCGTCGATGTCGAAAAAGAACTGGCTGACCGCCCGGGTCGCGCCGGCGTCGACCTTGGCCTTCAGCACGTCGATGTCGTGGTCGATCGACGGGCTTTCGGGATGGCCTTCCGGATAGCAGCCGACGATGACGTCGAACCCGCCCCTCGCCGTAATCGCGGCGGTGAGTTCGGTGGCGTTGGCATAGCCGTCGCTGCGCGGCACATAGGCGCCGCCGATGCCGCTCGCGCCCGGCGGGTCGCCGCGCAGGGCCACGATGTGTCGCACGCCCGCGTCGCGATAGCCCTCGATCACCGCGTCCACCTCATCGCGGCTGGCCTCGACGCAGGTCAGGTGGGCGGCCGGGGTTAGCGTCGTTTCGGCCAGGATGCGCTCGACCGTGCGGTGGGTGCGCTCGCGCGTCGAGCCGCCGGCGCCGTAGGTGACCGAGACGAACTCAGGGGCGAGCGGCGCCAGGCGGGTAACCGCCTTCCACAGATTGGTCTCGGCCTCGTCGGACTTGGGCGGGAAGAATTCGAACGAGACACGCGGACGCGTCGCGTCCTGCCCAGCCCTGGCCACGGGGCCCAGTGGGGACAGTAACAGGGCGCGCGCCTGGGCGAGGCTGAGAGGGGAGGCCGTCATGCCACTTGGGCCTTCGCATCGGCGGCCCGTTCGGCCGTCCAGATCACCACGGTCAGGCCGTCGGTATCCGGCGGCAGGGCGATAGGCGCGGACGCGATCAGTCCGGCCTCGCCCAGCCAGCGTCGCATCTCCTCGTCCGCGAAGCCGAGACGGCGGTGTTGGTGTTCGTCGCGCAGGTGCTCCAGCGCGTGCGGGGCGAAATCGACGATCAACAGCCGCCCGCCCGGCATGACCAGCCGCGCCGCCTCGGCCACCGCCACGGCGGGATCGGCCAGATAGTGCAAGACCTGGTGGACCAGGACCAGATCCGCGCTGCGCTCCGGCAGCCGGGTCGAGAAAATGTCGCCGTGGCGCAGCTCAACCTTGTCGAGGCCCGCCTTGGTGACATTGGCGCGGGCGATGTTGAGCATGTTGTGGCTCAGGTCGAGGCCGAGGGACATCTTCGCCTTCTTGCCCAGAAGGGTCAGCATTCGACCGGAACCCGTTCCCAGGTCGACCACCCGCTCGAACGGCCCGTCGCCCGCTGCCTTCTGGATCGCGGCCTCGACCGCGGACTCGCAAACGTAGAGCGAGCGTATGCGGTCCCACTGCGGGGCGATGCGCTCGAAGTAAGCCCCGGCGGCGACCTCGCGGTCATGCCGCACCTCCTCCAGCCGCCGGTCATCTGCATCGCCGGCGGTCGTGTCCAGAAGGTCCAGGACGGTGTCGATCAGCCGGCGGGCCGGCGCGTCAGAGGTCAGACGGTAGAACACCCGCGCCCCGTCCGGAAACCGTTCGATCAGGCCCGCATCGGTCATCAGCTTCAGATGGCGCGAGACCCGCGGCTGGCTCTGGTCTAGAATGCGGGACAGTTCCATCACCGACAGTTCTTCGCCGGCCAGCAGTGACAGCACCCGCAGTCGGGTCGGCTCGCCGACCGCTCGCAGCGCTTCAACAGTCTGATTGGCGGTCAACGACATAGGATCATATAAAGATATCCTTATATGATTATGCAAGCGGAATCCGCTGGCTCCAAACCGGGATCGGTCACAAGGTGTCCGGATCGGTGAACCAGTCGCGAGCCGTCAAATGACCCTGCCAGCGAAAGCGTTTGCGGCCGCCGTCGCGGTCGTCAGCCTCCTGTCCGCGCCCGCCGCGGCGCAGACGGCGTCGGGACCGGACGCAGCCCAGCCGGGCAGCATGGGCCCGCCCCACGCCCTCTCCGATATCCCGGCATGGGCGGACCGGCTGTTCGGCCAGCTCGACGCCGATCAGGACGCGGCGATCACCGGCGGCGAGCTGGCTGTGCTGAGCAGCGGCCCGGCCGCGGCCATGGGCGGGGGGCGGCTGCGCCGGATGATCGCCCAGTCGGACTCCAGCAACGACGGACGGATCTCGCGCGATGAGCTGATCGCGGGGGCGCAGCGGATGTTCACCCGCATGGACGCGGACGGCGACGGGGTCCTGTCGGAGGCCGAGCTGCCCCGGCCGCCGGCGCCGCCTCGACCGCCGTCCATCCCGATGCCCGAGCCGGACCCGATGCCCATGCCCGACATGTCCGACGGGGACTGATCAGTCCCTGGCGGTCTTTCCGGGGCGGGCCGCGGTCACCGCCGACCAGCCCTTGAAGTCGACCTTCGCGGAAGGCGGTGGCGGAGGCGGCGGCGCATCGGGCAGGGCGGCCAGCCGCCGCTTGTTGACGTGAGCCTCCGGCCTGGGCTCGGCCTGGTCCGGGTATTCGCCGCGGAAATAGTAGCGCTGCCACGCCTGTTTGATCGCCTCCGGATCGCCGGCGGCCATGCTGTTGTTGAACAGCGTCCGGGTCTCCTTCCAGGTCTCGTACTGGCGGGCGAGGTCGGCGTCGTCGTCCATCGAGGCCCGCACCGGCTCGAACGCCTCGATCCGGCGGTGCTCGACCGGCTGGATGAAGCAGAAGGGCTCGTCCTTCTCGAACCGCACCTTGCCCGGGGCGGTGAAGGCCCAGTTCATCGTGAACGGGTAGGGCAGCCAGTCGGTCTCGACCAGGCCCTCCAGCGGAGCGATCCCGTGCTTGAACCGGTTGGGACTGCCGGAAGCCCGCAGCGCCCAGCCCGGCGGCGTCCGGAACAGCCAGCCGGTGTGGAAGGTGACGATGCCGTGGGTGAAGTGCGAGGCCGCGAAATGCTCGAAGAAGGTGGCGTCGGCGTCAGGCCTGAACTGGATGGCCTCGGCCCCCAGGCCGCCGTCCCATTCCGCCTCGAAGCCGAACGGGCACAGGATCTCCCACCCGGTCGTATTGGCCATGCTCAGCGGCAGGCAGCGATAGGGATGGCGGGCCGTGAAGGCGTCCATCCAGTCGCGATCGGGCCGGCCGGGCACCAGTTGCGGCGCATCAGGACGCGTCGGGAAGCATTCGAGACGCAGCGGGGGGACGGGTGTTTCGGACAAGACGTGACTCGCAACTGTATGGCGAGCGCGACTATGCCACGCCGTGAGGGCCGCGCCAGTGTCGCGACCTGATCAGCTCTCCGGGACCGGCGTCTTCAGCGGCTCGCCCGCGAAGGCGGCCTGCAGATTCTGCATCAGCAGCATCAGCATGCCCTGCACCGCCTCGGTCGTAGCTCCGCCGGTGTGCGGGGTCAGCACCGTGTTGGGCACGCCCGCCCAGCGGCTCGCGTCGGTCGGCTCGTCCTCGAACACGTCCAGCGCGGCCTGGCCGAGACGTCCGTCCTTCAGCGCCGCGATCAGGGCGGCCTCGTCGACCAGCTGGCCGCGGGCGACATTGACCAGAAGGCCAGCTGGCCCCAGCGCCTCGATGACCTCGCGCGAGACCAGTCCGATGTTGCTGTCGTCCGCCTTGCAGGCCACGACGAGAATGTCGCTGTCCCGCGCCAGATCGATCAATGTGTCGGCGCGCGGCCAGGCGGTCGGCTTGTCGCGCGGCCCCCACCATTTCACCGTCATGCGCAGGGCCTCGGCCCGGCGGGCCACCGCCTCGCCGATATGCCCCAGTCCGATCACGCCGAGCCTCTGTCCGTTCAGCGACGGGGTGATCAGTTTCGAATCCACGGTCCATTCGCCGGCGCGCAGCGCCCGATCGCCGTCCGCGATCTGTCGCCGCGCGGCGAGGATCAGGCCGAGGGCGTGGTCGGCGACGTCCTCGTGATTGACCGCCGGTGCGTGCGTCACGGCCAGCCCTCGCGCCCGGCACCACGGAACATCGATCCTGTCGTAGCCCGAGGTGAAGCAGGCGATCAGCTGCAGGTTCGGCAAGCTCTCGATCAGGGGCTTGTCGAGCGCGAACTCGCCCGCCACCACCAGCGCCTGGATATCATGGGCCGCCTCCAGCGGCGGGCCTTCCCAGAAACGGTAGACGTTGTACTGGCCTTCCAGAAACGCGGTCAGCGGCGCCAGATGGCGCTGCATGATCAGCAGGGCGGGGCGTTGGGTCATGGCCCGATTAGACCAGCCCCGGGCGCCGCCGCCAAGCGTCCGTCCTAGCGCCCGAACTTCTGGAATTTGATCCGGTGCGGGATCAGGCTCTCGACGCCGAGGCGACGCTTCTTGTCTTCCTCGTAGGCTTCGAAATTGCCTTCGAACCATTCCACGTGGCTGTCGCCCTCGAAGGCGAGGATGTGGGTGGCCAGGCGATCGAGGAACCAGCGGTCGTGGGAGATCACTACGGCGCAGCCGGCGAAGCCTTCCAGGGCCTCCTCGAGGTTCTGCAGCGTCTCGATATCGAGGTCGTTGGTCGGTTCGTCGAGCAGGATCAGGTTGCCGCCGGTCGCCAGCGTCTTGGCCAGGTGCACGCGATTTCGTTCACCCCCGGAGAGCTGGCCGACCTTCTTCTGCTGGTCGCCGCCCTTGAAGTTGAAGCTGCCAACATAGGCGCGGGTGTTGATCTCGCGCTTACCGACCATCATCACATCGGTGCCGCCCGAGATGGCCTGCCAGATGGTCTCGTCCGGCTTCAGGTCGTCGCGCGACTGGTCGACGTAGGCCAGCTTGACCGTCTCACCGACCCGGATCGTGCCGGCGTCGGGCTGTTCCTGGCCGGTGATCAGGCGGAACAGGGTCGACTTGCCGGCGCCGTTGGGACCGATGACGCCGACGATGCCGTTCGGGGGCAGCTTGAACGACAGGCCCTTGAACAGGATCTTGTCGCCGTATTCCTTCTCGAGGTTCTCGACCTCCAGCACGACATTGCCGAGGCGCGGACCCGGCGGGATCTGGATGACGGCGTGGGTCTGGGCCCCGCGCATGCTCTCCTGCTCGTCGACCATCCGCTCATAGGCGGCCAGACGGGCCTTGGACTTGGCCTGACGGGCCTTGGCGCCCGAACGGACCCATTCCAATTCGCGGGTCAGGGCGCGCTGGCGGGCTTCGGACTCCGACTGCTCCTGCACGACGCGCTTCTGCTTGGCCTCCAGCCACGAGGAGTAGTTGCCTTCATGCGGGTGGCCCTTGCCGCGGTCCAGCTCCAGCGTCCACTTGGTGACGAGGTCCAGGAAATAGCGGTCGTGGGTCACCAGGATGACGCAGCCGGGGAAATTCTCGAGGTGATGCTGCAGCCAGGCCACCGACTCGGCGTCGAGGTGGTTGGTCGGCTCGTCGAGCAGCAACATGTCGGGCTTGCTGAGCAGCAGCCGGGCCAGCGCCACGCGGCGCTTCTCGCCCCCGGACAGGTTGGTCACCGCCCAGTCGTCGGGCGGGCAACGCAGGGCGTCCATGGCCATCTCGATGCGGCTGTCGATGTCCCAGACGTCGCCGGCGTCGATCTTCTCCTGGAGGGCGGTCATCTCCTCCATCAGTTCGTCCGAGTAGTTCTCGGCCATCTCCATGGCGATGGCGTTGAAGCGGGTCACCCACTGCTTCTCTTCGCACCAGGCCTCGACGTTCTCGCGCACGGTCAGGGCGTCGTCGAGCTGCGGCTCCTGCTCCAGATAGCCGCGCTTGACGCCGTCGGCGGCCTTGGCTTCGCCGGTGAACTCGCTGTCCAGCCCGGCCATGATCTTCAGCAGGGTGGATTTACCCGAGCCGTTGACCCCCACGACGCCGATCTTGGCGTCGTTGTAGAAGCTCAACCAGATGTTTTCGAAGATCTTCTTGCCGCCGGGAAAGGTCTTGGTCAGACCCTGCATCTGGAAAATGTATTGCTGCGCCATGGGGTGCGTTCAGCCCTGTCGTCTGGAAGTGCGGGGAGGTTGGCGCGGGGTGTAGCGACCGCGCGCCGTCAGGGCAAATCCCTAGCAAGGGCGAAGGGCGGTTTGATGGCGGTGCGGATGGCTCAGGCGCCGCAGGCCGGCCGCCGCGCCAGCCAGTCGCGCGCCGCCTCAACCACCGCATCCTCGGGATCGGCCGGGTCGCCCTCGCCGGCAGGAACCGCCTCCTCCGGGTCGATACCGTGGGGGTAGGTGGCGCCGTCGCGGTCCATCATCATGGCGACGGTGACGACCAGGTTGGTGCCGTCGCTGAGCCGATAGCCGTTGTTGGCGCTGGCCAGGCCGCCGGTCCGCTCGCCGAAGAAGCGGGTGTCGGGGCGTCCCTTGAATGCGACGGCGACGCCCTCGCCTGAGCTGAACACGCCGTCGTCGATCAGTAGAGCCACCGGCGCCTCGGCCAATCCCGGCGTGGCGCGCCAGCCCTCGACGGACATCAGCACGTGTCCGCGGCCCTCCTCGACGGTGATCACCGCCGAGCCTTCGCGGATATCCGCATAGGTTTCGATGATCCCCGCGGCGTCCACGGCGCTTCCCGCGGGGCCATCACCGGTCAGCGGCGACAGCCCGGTCAGCATCGGCCAGATGTTGCCGCCGGTGTTGCCGCGCAGGTCCAGGATGTAGCCGCAGGTCATGGGTTGGGCGTCGGCGAGCGCGCTGAACAGGTCCGAGGCATAGGCCTTCGCGGCGTCGCCGACGCCCATGACTGCGGGAACGACCACGACCTCCACGCTCCGGCTGGCGTTGACCGGCGCGGCGCGGTGGGTGACGCCTCGCCGGCCCATGAAGGTCGACGTCGGGCGGGCCCGGGGCGGCACGTCCGGCAGCATGCGACGCTCGCCGTAGCGCGCCTGCCAGCCCTGGCTGGCGTCCTCGGTCGGCTGGATGAAGGAATGGTTGTCGCCCAGGCCATGCAGGAGCGCGGCGTAGGCCGGCAGCATGTCGACCGTGTCCCTGGCGCCGGCGCTGCGAGCCCTCATGTCGGCTTCGATGGCGGTCCAGTCGGCGTCGGCGGTTCGGTAGGCTACCGGCCGGACCACGGCGATCGCCTCCTGGATGCGCGCCTCGGCGTCGAACGGCTCAGAAGCGGGGGCTTGCTGCAGGACGACGGCGAGGGCGAGGGCGATGAACATGACGGCTCCAGCAATGTCCGAGCCGCCTTTGCCGTTGTCGAACGGGCGGAACCAGTTAAATCGCGGTCATGAACGAACGCCGGGATCTGAGACTCCGGGTCAACCGCCCGGCGGAAAATCTGCCGAGGCAGACGTTCAGGTCCGGGGCGAGGCGTCCGTCTCGCCTCCGACGCCCGGCAGATACCGTCCGCCCACGTAGGCGACGGCGAGCCACAGCGAGGTCCAGAGGCTCCAGATCACCACGGCCAGGGGGATATCGGTGTGTGCGGACCCCGCTGCGTCGACCTGGCCGATCAGACCCACGGCGGCCGCCGCAAGGGCGGTGGCGTAGACTACGATCCTCGACCACGTGCGGCACGCCAGCAGGGCCACGGCTCCGATGATCAGCAGGATTCCAGTCAGCAACCACGGGAACTGCGGCACCCAAAGCCCCAGCGTCATGTGGAAGCCGCTGTACAGCAGAAGGATCACGCCTGTGGCGCGGGGCAGGAACATGGCGGGTCCGTTGCACGAGGTCGGCCTTGAGGGGGCGCATCTCATCTTCGCCCGAACATCGCTATCGCGAGGTTAGCCGACAGCCTTAACGCCTGCGATCAGGCGTAGTTGAAACTCACCGAAATCCGTTCGCTCTTCGCCGCGTTGCTCGGGACCTCGTGGCGCAGCCAGCTTTCCCACATCAACACCGTGCCGGCCCGCGGACTCAGATAGACGAAGGGCCGCTCGGCCTCCGGCGCGTCGGCATGGACGGCCGGGCGAGCCATCATCATCGGCAGGCGAGGGTCCTCCAGTTTCAGGGCCGAGGCGCCGTCGGGAACCTCGACATAGACGGTCCCGCTGAGAAAGGCGTGGGGATGGATGTGCCCGCTGTGACCGCCGCCCGGCTTGAGGATGTTGACCCAAAGGCTGTCCAGCCGTGGCTTGCGGGCCAGATCGAAATTCATCGCCCGTGCATAGGTTTGCGCGTGTTTGTCGAGGCGCCGCTTCAGTTCGGCGAATTCGGGCAGGCGGTGAGGCAGGTCGGTGAGCGAGCCATAGGAGGTGTAGCCGCGATAGCCATGCTCGCGGCACCAGATCCGCCCGGCCTGATCCTCGGCCGCCAGCATGCGGCAGGCGTCGGCCAGGGCCGCGTTGAAGGCGGGAAACCCCGCCCCGGACGCCAGCGACGCCTCATAGACCTGGGTGACGAACAGCGGGCGCAGGGACATGGCGGCTCTCTAGCGCAAGGGGAGCGGGATCAGAAGGGCAGGGCGGCCTCCCCGCGCAGGATGGCCTCGGCCTCCGCCGTGTGCTTGCCTCCAGACCGGTCGTGCAGCACCAGCGGCGGCAGCAGCCGCAGCGGCGCCTTGCCGGCCTTGATCGCCTGCACCAGCACCCGCTTGGCCGGCTCGTCC
>DASRXE010000023.1:0-6569 GCA_035654315.1 Brevundimonas sp. | reverse complement strand
GCGCCCGAGGCCGTCGCCCACGCCCGCTCCTGCGGCCAGCCGTCGCGCGGGCTGACCAGCCTGAGCTCTGACAGGCCGAAATTGGCCATCACCCGCGCCACCGCGCCGATGTTGTCGGCCAGCTGCGACTTGTCGAGGATGACGACCGGCGGGGTCAGTTCACTCAAGGGACCGGCCTCAGTCCTCGCCGTACATGGCCAGCCACGGATCGGCCGTTCCGGCCTCGACTTCGGCCACCTTCACGATCGGCCAGCCGATGCTGTCGTCCGCGGAATCCCGCCACGCGAGGATGAACAGGTCGCGCAGCTCAGACGCCCCGGCCGCCAGCCGCGCGATGACGAAGTCCGCCCCGCGCGCATCGCCCTCGGCGAAGCCGCCGGCCTTCTCGAGCTGATAGAACGGCAACACCTGCGCCAGGGTCGTCTTCAGATAGGCCGGCACCCGCGCCCGCAACTCGAAGCCGTCCAGCTGCGGCGCCGTCATCGCAGCCTCCACCGCGTCCAGCCGCGCCACCCGGCCCGTGAACGCGTTCTCGAACGCGCCATGGGTCTGCCGCGACGTCGTGAATCCTTCCGGGTTCGGCACGTCCCGCGACCAGCCGTTGTAGTGGATCGTCGTATGGTGCGGCTGCGATCCGTCCCCGACGTAGTGCCCCAGATAGCCCATGTCGCGCAGGATCAGCGCCTCGCGCCGCAGCCGGTCCTCGCGGTACCAGGCCCGCTTGCCCGGATCGGTCTCGCGCGCCTCGGCGGCGTTCAGCACCCGCCAGGTGGCGAAGTCGCGCACCAGCTGCTGATAGCCGTCCCAAATGGCGTAGGGCAGATAGCCGGCGTCATCCACGTCCAGCCCGGCCGCGACCAGCGCCGCGTCATATTCCGACTTCAGCCGCGGCAGGGCGTCGATCGACGGTCCGGTCGCGTTCATCACATGGGCCGTGGCGTCCATATCGACGAAGTGGGCCGTGTCGCGTTCGCGGTCGTGCGGTTGCCCCCCGCCCTTGGTCCGGTCCGGCTCGCGCGCCAGCTCCCCGACCTCGGCCGCCGCGCCCGGCGTGCGCAGGAAGGCCGGCAGTTCGTCGGGCAGGGCCCGCACCGCCGCGACTCCGATCAGCCGGTGGCCGGTATTGCCCCAGGCTGAGACGACGGCGGGTATGGAGATCGCGGCCAACGTGCAGACGGCGACGGCGGCGAGGGCGAGGCGCTTCATGGGCGGGGGTCCCGGTGCAGAGTACCGGTCATCTAACCGAAACCCTGTCGCATTGGGAGAGGGTCGCTAGATCCCGAAGGCCGCCTCCACCCGCGCGATCCACGCCCGGACGGCGGCATAGGGAGTCAGGTATTCAGCCGCAGGAATTCTGTGGATCGTGTGGCGCCCGACATGACGTCCGTCTCGACCCATCGATAATCATGGCCGAGGCGATCGAGCAACCACTTGACCTTCAAACAGTTGCCCGACCGATTATCTCCGTAAACAGTAAGCATCGCCGCCCAGCAAAGTGTTTCTGATCTGCGAATACAGCTTACCGGATCGCGCAATTTGGCCAAACGAGATTCGGCTCGACCATCACAAGCCGCACTTATCCACCGGATGACCGGACAGGTGGTCGCACGCCGACGCACGAGTCCGGTTTTCGCCGCATTTTTTGACGACAAGCAGCGCGCCGGACGCGTCAGGGGCCGGTGCTTTCATGAGTCACATCATGCTCGGCATCGCCGCTGCGTTCGCCCTCGTCTGGGCGATGACCTTTCCCGCCCAGGCGGCGGAACAGGGAGATCCCGTATCCTACGAGACCGCGGTCGCCACCGGCCTCGGCGCGGAATCAACGGCCCCTGAAAACGAAGGTTCCGACAGCGGCATGGCGGGTCTGACCGCCGAGCAGCAGGCCCTGATGGACGAGACCCCCGACTGGACCGCGCGGGTCAATCTCTACCACGCGGGCGGCGGCGGAGCGACGGGCGCCGACAGCCTCGGCTGCCGGCCGATCCCGATGCGCACCATGGCCGTCGACCCCCGCTACATCCCGCGCCGCACCCGCCTGTTCATCCCCGAGACGGTCGGCATGCGCATGCCCGACGGCACGCTGCACGACGGCTACTGGTACGCCTCGGACACCGGCGGCGCGATCAAGGGCCAGAAGATCGACCTTTACACCGGCCACGGCCGCGGCTCGATGCGCCCCGCCATGCGCTTCAACCAGAAGCGCCTGACTCTCGTCGACGCGGGCCGGTTCGACGGCTGCCCGCCCTCGTGGGACAGCCAGCCGAGCCAGACCCTGATGGCCTCCGCCGGTACGACGAGCGCTGGCTCGCGCTAGAACTTCCGCTTCCCGGTCACCGTTTCCCAGAACATCCGCCAGTCGCCCATCAGGCTCCACAGCGGGTATTTGAACGTCGCCGGCCGGTTCTTCTCGAAGAAGAAATGCCCGACCCAGGCGAAGCCGTAGCCGACCACCGGCATGGCCAGCAGCCACCACGGATTCCGCGTCACCGCCGCCACGACCAGCACGACCAGCACCAGCGCCGTCCCGACCACGTGAATGCGCCGGCATGTCCGGTTGGAATGCTCGTGGATGTAGTGCGGATAGAAGGTCGAAAAGCTCTCGAAGCGTTCGCCCGCCGGCGCCTGCGTGCTCATCCGCCGACGATGACTCCGCGCCGGGAGCGCCGCAAGTCCCACGTCGTCACCATGCGTGATCCCACGGCGCGCGGCGCTCGGCTATCGTCCCGTCATGCGCCGCTTCCTGATCGCCCTGCTCGCCCCGCTGATGCTTGTGGCCCCGGCCGCCGCCCAGAACCCCGGGGGCCACCACCTCGTCTGGGCCGACGAGTTCGAGCGCGAGGGCCTGCCCGACCCGGCCCTCTGGACGTACGACACCCACGCCAACGCCACCGGCTGGTACAACAACGAGCTCCAGTATTACGCCGCCGACCGCCTCGAGAACGCCCGGGTCGAGGATGGCCGGCTGATCATCGAGGCCCGCCGTGAACGGCTCGAGACCGCCGCCGACCACGGTGGTCAGGCCTACACCTCGGCCCGCATGCTCAGCCGTGAGGCCTGGACCTACGGCGTCATCGAGGCTCGCGCCAAACTGCCTTGCGGCCGCGGGACCTGGCCCGCCATCTGGATGCTGCCCGTCGATCTCGAGGACTGGCCCGGGGACGGCGAGATCGACATTATGGAGCACGTCGGCCACCGCCCCGGCGTGGTCCACGGCACCGTCCATACCGGCCGCTACAACCACGTCGCCGGCACCCAGCGCGGGGCCGAGGTCGCCGTCCCCGACGCCTGCGAAACCTTCCACGTCTACCAGGTCCGCTGGACCCCCGACGCCATCGACTTCGTCCTCGACGGCGAGCCGTACTACAGCTTCCCCAACGAGCGCACCGACCGCGCCGCCTGGCCCTTCGACCGCCCCTTCCAGTTGATCCTCAATGTCGCCGTCGGCGGCGACTGGGGCGGGGCGGAAGGCATCGACGACGCCGCCTTCCCGCAGCGGCTTGAGATCGACTGGGTCCGCGTCTGGCAGAGGGATTAGGGTTCAGCTCTCCGTCGCCGGCTCCGGCCCCAGCAGCCGCTTCAGCAACGGCCACAGCTTCACCAGCGCCGCCAGGAAGCCGACCACCGTCGACACCCACTGGAAGGCGCTCCACACCCAGCCGAACAGGTCGCCGTCCCCCAACCACCGGCTGATCGGGAACAGCACCTGCGCCACCCCGATCTGGAAGGCGGCGTAGACCTGCGAATATTCGATTGAGCGGTCGGCGAAAAAGGCGATGGCCACCGCCGCCGACACCGGCGCCCACAGCAGCGGCAGCACCAGCAGACCGGCCAGAACCAGCAGCGCCAGCTTGGTCCCCACCGTCTCGCGCGACGCCAGGCTGGCGACCAGCCCCGCCCCCAGCGCCAGCGCCACCAGCAGCAGCCCGACCGGCAGCACCAGATCCACCGCCGTCATCAGGTCCGCAAAGAACAGCCCGACGAGGATCGCCGTACCCGCGAGCAGGAACCCCGCCACCCAGATGGCTGCATACTGGCCCAGGCGACGCTTCAGATGGGCGAGACTGAACATGGCGAGGTCCCCGCTTGCGCCCATGAAGGATGACGCGCGCAGCGGCTTGAGTCCATCGGCCGAACGTGGGTCCGCCAACGATCAGCTGGCCTTGGGCGGCAGTTCGAAAAATCCGGCGAACCGCTCGAACACGGCCACGTCGCCGGTGATCGCCACGGTGTCTGGTCCGGCGCCGCCATATACGATCGCCGCCATGGCGGAGGGCGTCCCCTCCGCCCTCACCTCCGCCTCGTCACTGTTCCCCCGCGCGGCGGTGAGCACACCATCGCCTATGCGGACGATGAAGTCCTCGTCCCCGAACCGGAAGCCCACGGTCATCGACGCCGTCCCGGCCTTCTCCGCATCGAACATGGTCCTGAACGAGAGCATCAAGGACACGGGACTCAGCGGAAGGGTCGGGTCATGGTCAGGCGACCGCGCCGCCCAGCGGCCCAGCGCGCTGATCGCCTCCTCGGCCTCAAGTCCCCACGGGGTCAGTTCATAGACCTGGACCGAGGCCGGCGGCGGCAACTTGCGCCGCGCCAGTACACCCGCTGTCTCCAGGCTCTCCAACCTCTGGGTCAGGACGTTGGCGCTGATGCCCGGCAGCGACGCTCTCAGGTCGCCGAACCGGCGCGGCCCCAGCATCAACTCGCGCACGATCAGCAGCGACCAGCGCTCGCCCACCAGCTCGAGCGCATGGGCGGTTCCGCACGCATCGTCGTACCAGCGGCTGCGGCCCGAAGCGTCTCTAGTTATTTTTTCTAACTTCATAGTTGACTAATATAACTTACCGGTTCAATTACCGCAACCATTGAAGCCGGATCCATCCGGCGAGCGACCGTTGAGCAGGGAGCCGACCATGACCGCCACCGTCTTCAACCTCGCCGTCCCGGCGCGAACCGCGGCCGCCTCGCTCACCTGGCCGGGCCGCATCCTCAGCGGCGTGGTCGGCGGCTTCCTTGCCCTCGACGCGCTCAGCCGTCTGGTATGGTTCCGCGCCCTCGTCGCGCCGTCCGAAGGCGCACCGACGCTGGAGCCGTCGCTCCAGGTCCTCATGGGCGCGCCGCTCGCCCTCGGCGTCGTCCTCTATCTGTGGCGTCCGGCGCGGCTGTACGGCGCGGCCCTGCTGCTGGTCTGCCTGGCTGGCTTCATCGCAGTCGAGGCCGCCGCCGATGTCCGCTCGCCCTCACACATGTTGTTCTGGGGCTATGTCGCCGCCCTGGTGATCGCCGGCCTCGCGCTCAGGCGTTCGCCGCCCTCCCGCCAGTAGCTTCGACTCCCGCACCTGCGCTGATAAACCGACAACCGGAGACGCCCCATGTCCGACAAGATCACCCCCTGCATCTGGTATGACGAAGGCCAGGCGGTCACGGCCGCCGAGTTCTACATGTCCCTCGGCCTGCCGGACAGCCGCATCGACAATGTCCACGCCAGCCCATCCGACAATCCTTCGGGCAAGAAGGGCGAGGACCTCATGGTCGAGTTCACCCTCGCCGGCCGATCCTTCCTCGGCCTGAACGGCGGGCCGATCTTCCCCCAGACCGAGGCCGTCTCCTTTCTCGTCAGGACCGCGGACCAGGCCGAGACCGACCGCCTCTGGAACGCCATCGTCGCCGATGGCGGCGCCGAGAGCGTGTGCGGCTGGTGCAAGGACCGCTGGGGCGTCAATTGGCAGATCATCCCGCGCCGCCTGATGGACTTCTACACCGACCCCGACCCCGCCCGCGCCAAGGCGGCCTTCGACGCCATGATGAACATGAAGAAGATCGACATCGCCGCCCTCGAGGCCGCCGCCGACGCGGCCGGCTGACCAGACAAACCGTCCATAGTAGCTTCGCCCGGTCGCCGGTTGCGGCCCCAACCCCGCCCCTCAAACAGCGCGCCTCCGCGAGGCGAGCGTAGGGGCTCCTCCGAAGGAGAAGACCATGTCCTACATCACCGGCTTCCTGCTTCCCGTACCGGCCGCCAGGAAGGAGGCCTACCTCGAGTCCGCCCGCAAATCCTGGCCGCTGTTCCAGAAATACGGCGCCGTCGAACACGTCGAGGCCTGGGGCGAGGACATCCCGCCCGGCAAGGTCACCGGCTTCGACCTGGCGGTGAAGCTGGAACCCGACGAGGTCGTGGTCTTCTCGTGGCTGCGCTGGCCCGACCGCGCCACGGCCGACAAATGCTTTGCGGAGATGCAGTCCGACCCCGACTTCGACGGCATGGACATGCCCTTCGACGGCAAGCGCATGATGTGGGGCGGCTTCGCCCCGGTGTTCGAAGCCCGGGCCTGACCTCCCTCCCCCGAAACGCGAAGGGGCGGCTCCTCCGAGCCGCCCCTTTCTACATCGGCCGGCCTCAGCGGCAGAACCGCGTGTCTGTCGCCTCCAGGTGCAGGTGATCCCGGTGCACGGCGTTGTAGTCCGGGCTCAACACGGTGCCGAAGATGCCGCAGGCGTCGTCGCGGATGCGGCGCAGGAAGTGGGCCTCGGCGTCGTCGCCCTGCCAGTCGTCGGTCAGGCTGATGCGCCGG
>DASRXE010000022.1:0-19030 GCA_035654315.1 Brevundimonas sp. | reverse complement strand
GGGATCTGCTCGGACTGCTGGAAATAGTGTTCCGCGGCCAGCGACAGGCTCTCGCCCTCGATCGGGGTGATGCCCTGGGTGCGCTCGAAGTCAGGCCCGCGGTCCAGCGTCATGACAAACACGCCCTCGCCCAGCAGCGTCTTCGCGCCGGGGCGGACGAAGCCCTGCGAGGCGGCGGCGACCTCGGCTTCGTCGAAGCGGCAGTAGCCGCGCAGGTGCCCCTGGGTGTCGTAGTCGGCGACGACGTAGCGGACCGGGCCGTCGCCCTGGGCCTGGACGATCAGCCGGCCCTCGAACTTCAGGCTGGAGCCGATCAGGGCGGCCAGGGCGCAGGCCTCGCCCAGCAGGGCGGCGACCGGCTCGGGATAGGCGTGGGCCGACAGGATGGCGTCGATAGCCGCCCCCAGCCGGACCAGACGGCCGCGCACCGGCCAGCCCTCGATCTGAAAGGCGGCGGCGAGATCGTCAGCCAATGGAGCGCCGGATGGCGCGGCGGCGGGCGCGTGATCGGTCACGGCGGTCCTCAAGGGGAAATGTACGGAAGCGCCGCAAGATAGGCGCCCGTATCGCGATTGGTAAGAGCGGCGTGCTAGAGCAGGAACCGGCGGGGTTGCGGCTCCGTTCCTGAAGGCCCCTGTCGAACCTGTCCAGCCGGCGATTTCATGACCAAACCGACGCTCAAGCCCCTGAAACAGCAGGCCATCGTGATCACTGGCGCGACCTCGGGCATCGGCCTGGCGGTGGCGCGGCGGGCGGCGCGGGCCGGCGCCTGCGTCTTCCTGATTGCGCGCGGCGAGAACGATCTGAAGGCCCTGACGGAGGAGCTCCAGGCCAGCGGCGCGCGCGCCGCGTGGGCGGTGGCCGACGTGGCCGACCACGACGCCCTCAAGGAGGCGGCCGACAAATGCGCGCGCCTGTTCGGCGGCTTCGACACGTGGGTGAACAACGCCGGCATATCGATCTTCGGCGTCATCAGCGAGACCTCGCTGGAAGACCAGCGGCGGCTGTTCGAGACCAACTACTGGGGCGTGGTGAATGGCTCGCTCGTCGCCGCAGAGCAGTTGCGCGAACGACCGGGCGGCGGGGCCATCATCAACGTCGGCTCCATCCTGTCCGACGCGCCGATCCCGGTGCAGGGCGTCTATTCGGCTTCGAAGCATGCGGTGAAGGGCTTCACCAACGCCCTGCGCATGGAGCTGATGCGCGAGGACGCGCCGATCGCAGTCAGCCTGGTCAAGCCCGGGGCGATCGACACGCCCTACAACAAGCACGCCCGCAACCTGACCGGTCAGGCCATGCACAATCCCCAGCCGGTCTATGCGACCCATGTGGTGGCCGACACCATCCTGTACTGCGCCGAGCATCCGGTCCGCGAAATCACCGTCGGCGGCGGCAGCCGGCTGATCGCCAGTTTCTATTCGGCCCTGCCCGGCGTGGCGGAACCTCTTATGGCCCGGTTCGCTCCTAGCCTGATGCGGGACAGGGGTTCCGCCTGGCAGCCGGACGAGGACGGGCTCTACGACCCGACCGAGGACGGTCTCGACGAAGAGGTCTATTATCCGATGGTCCGACAGTTCTCCGCCCTCGCCGAAGTCAGGAAGCATCCGGGAATCACCGCCGGCGTGGTCGCCATCCTCGCCGGCGTCGGCCTGGCCACCCTGATGCTCAACCAGCGCACCGGTCCCACCCGGCTTCAGGCCATGCGCGGCCGGATGAGCCCGCGCCGGTGGGTCGACGCCAGCGGCCTGCGCACCCGCTTCGAGGATCTGGGCGAAAGCGTGCGGCAGGGGCTGAGCGGGGCCGGCGAACGCGCCGCGGAGTTCGGCGACGAGGCCAGCCACCGGTCGCGGCGCTTCCTCGAAGACACCCGTCATTCCTCGCGCAAGGCTCTGAAGAAGCATGGCAAACGCGCCCGCCACTACGCGGGCGAGGCGGGCGTCTATGCGCGGGAGCATGCGAAGGAAGGCGGCGCCCTCCTCGCGCTCGCCACCATCGCGGCGGCGGTCGGCGCGGCGGCGCTGGACGCGCGGCGGCCCGACAGCCGCCTGCGCAGCCTCGGCCGGTTCTGACCGCTTTTGACGTAGCGGCCTGCTAGCGTGGTCGCCGGGCGTCGCCGGACGCCGCGGCCAGGGATGGACGGGGTAGACGAGGTAGACGAGGTAGACGGTAGACTCCCCCTTTCGACGACCGCCATTGCTGCACGTGCGAAGGTCGGCCAAGGTCACGCCATGGCTGACGCGACCTTCGTTTTCGACTTCGATTCGACCCTCGTGCGGATCGAGACGCTCGAGGCGCTGGCCGACCTCGCCCTGGCCGGTTCGTCGGAGGCTGAGACGGTCCGGGCCGAGATCGCGCGCCTGACCGACCAGGCCATGGCCGGGGAGATCGATTTCGGCGAAGCGCTGCGCCGCCGTCTCGCCTTGCTGCCGCTGACCCGCGAACACGTCCGCACGCTGGCCGACCGCATCCTCGACGAGGGCACGCCCTCGGTGCGCAAGAACCTCGCCTTCTTCCGCGACAACGCCAGCCGGATCGTCATCGTCTCGGGCGGCTTCCGCGAGATCATCGCCCCGGTCGCCGACCGGCTGGGCGTCGTGCCGGAGCGGTTGCTGTGCAACGACCTGGTCTATGACGCCGAGGGACGGGTCACGGGCGTCAACGACGCCAATCCCCTGTCCCGGGCCGGCGGCAAGGCGGTGGCGCTGAAGGCGCTCGATCTCCTCTCCCCCGTGGTCATGGTCGGCGACGGCTGGACCGACGCCGAGGTCAAACAGGCTGGCGCGGCCGACCGCTTCTACGCCTTCACCGAGGTCGTCCGCCGCCCGGCGGTCGTGGCCGCCGCCGACGGCGAGGTCCGTTCGCTGGACGAGCTGCTGCACGTCGAAGGCCTGACCGGGCGCTGGTCCTATCCGCGCAGCCGCATGCGGATGCTGCTGCTGGAGAACATCCACCCCGCCGCCGTCCAGCGGCTGGAAGACGCGGGCTATCAGGTCGAAACGGCGAAGGGTGCGCTCGGCGAGGACGCGCTCATCGAGCGCATCAAGGGCGTGCATGTGCTGGGCGTTCGCTCGAAGACCCAGGTCAGCGCCCGTGTGCTGGACGCCGCCGACAAGCTGATGGCCGTGGCCGCCTTCTGCATCGGGACCAACCAGATCGATCTCGGCGCCGCCGCCGACCGGGGCGTGGCGGTGTTCAACGCCCCCTACTCCAACACCCGTTCGGTAGTGGAGCTCGCCGTCGGCCTGACCATCGCCCTGCTGCGCGACGTGGCCGACAAGTCGACGGCCATGCACCGGGGCGAATGGAACAAGTCGGCCACCGGCTCTCGCGAGCTGCGCGGCAAGACGCTGGGGATCGTCGGCTACGGCGCCATCGGGTCGCAGTTGTCGGTGCTGGCCGAGGCGCTGGGCATGCGCGTGGTCTTTCACGACCTGACGGAGCGGCTGGCGCTGGGCAACGCCCGTCGCCTGCCGTCGCTCGACGCCCTGCTGGCCGACAGCGACGTGGTCAGCCTGCATGTCGACGGCCGCACCGACAACACCGCCCTGATCGGCGCGGCCGAGCTATCGCGGATGAAGCCCGGCGCCCTGCTGCTCAACCTGTCGCGTGGCCATGTGGTGGACGTCGGCGCCCTGGCGCAGGCGCTGGGGTCGGGACGGGTCGGCGGCGCCGCCATCGATGTCTTCCCTGACGAGCCGGCCACCAATGCCGATCCGTTCGACAGTCCCCTGCGCGGTCTGAAGAACGTCATCCTCACCCCGCATATCGGCGGCTCGACCGAGGAGGCCCAGGAGGCCATCGCCGAGTTCGCCGCCGAGCGGCTGCTGGGCTACCTGAACCGGGGCGACACCACCTTCTGCGTCAACCTGCCGAACGTGCAACTGGCCGAGGTGTCCGGCGCGCACCGCATCCTGCACATCCACCGCAACCAGCCCGGCGTGCTGGCGGAGCTTAACCGCGCGCTGGCGGCGGCCGGCCTCAATATCCTCGGCCAGCACCTGAAGACCGACGAGCGCACCGGCTACGTCATCACCGATGTCGACCGTGACTACGACCCGGCCGCGCTGCGGGCGTTGAGGAGTGTGGCCGGAACGCTGCGCTTCCGGATGCTGCATTGAAAGCTTCCCCGGCGGCATCTTGCATGCCTCGCAAAGGGGCGCAGAGTACCCGCAACGGTCGCATGATGACGGCCGAGGGAGGATCATCGATGTCTCGTTTTCTGCGCAATGCGGCCGCCGCCGCGCTGGCCGTCGCCGCCGTCGGCGTGGTCGCCTCGAGCGCCAGCGCCCAGAGCTACAGCCGCCTGGTCGTGTTCGGCGACAGCCTCAGCGACAACGGCAACCTGTACGCCGCGACCGGCGGGGGCACGCCGACATCGCCGCCATATTTCCAGGGCCGATTCTCGAATGGGCCGGTGTTCACCGAACTGCTGGGCTTCAACGCCGGCCTCTACGCCATGGGCGCGCCGGTCAACGGCAGCGTCAACTACGCCTTCGGCGGCGCCCGCACGGACAACGCTCTAAACCCGCCCGGCATGCGCAACCAGCTGCTGGCCTATATGGGCGCGGGCGGCACGTTCGGGTCGAACGACCTCGTCAGCATCCTGGGCGGGGCCAACAACATCTTCCAGGCCTTCCCGGCCGCGGCGGGCAACCCCTTGACCGCGCAGGCGACCATGCAGGCGGTGGCGACCGGCGCCGCCGCCGACATCAATTTCCTCGTCGACAGCGTGGCTTCGGCCGGAGCCGGCACGATCCTGGTCACCAACCTGCCGCGCCTCGGGATCACGCCGCAGTTCTCCGCCAGCAACCCGCTTGTCGGCCCGCAGGGCTCGGCCTTGGCGGACTTCGCCGGGACGAGCTTCAACTCGGCGCTGTTGAACGGCCTGTTCGGCGTCGCGGCGGCGAATCCGGACACCAACGTCATCCTGATGGACCTCTACAAGATCAGCGATCCGCTGGCGGGCAATCCCGGCGCCTTCGGCCTGACCAACGCCACCGACTCCTGCTTCAACGGCGTCACCGTCTGCGCCGATCCGGACAGCTACCTGTACTGGGACGGGGTCCACCCGACCGCCGCCGGCCACCGGCTGATCGCGGCCCTGGCCAACGACTATCTCTACTACGGGGACCTTGGCGCCCAATCGACGGTGCAGGCCGAGACCGGCTTCCGCCAGCGCGAGGATCTGCTGGATCTGGCCAGCGAGGGGCTGTCGGCGCGCGGGACCTGGGAGCCCGGCACCCACCTGAGCTTCGGCGCCGTCGCCGATAGCATCGACACAGACGCCCGCGGCGTCGTGGCGGCGGCCGAGGCGACCGGCTGGGGCGGCCGGGTCAGCCTGGATCACGTCACCTCGGGCGGCGCCCGCTTCGGCATGGCCGGGACCTTCCGCACCGCCGAGGTCGAGGCCGGGCCGATGGCCTTCGACGTCGAGACCTACGCCTTTGACGCCTACGCCGGCTGGCGAACGGGCGCCATGTTCGTCAACGCCGCGGTCGGCGGCTCGATCGACCAGTACGACGAGATCACCCGCGTCACCGCCCTGGCGCCGATCGTTCATACCGGCGCCACCGACGGCGGCAGCCTCGGCGCTCGCCTGCAGGCCGGCACGTGGATCAACATGGGCGGCATCGCCCTGTCGCCCCGTGCGGCGATCAGCTTCGTCTCCACCGACGTCAACGGCTACGTCGAACAGGGCGCCGCGGCCCAGTACCAGTACGAGGACCGCACCGTACAGGCGGCCAGCGGCGAGGTTTCCCTGCGCGCAGAGGGCGGCGGCGAGGGTCTGAAGTTCTGGATCGAGGGCGGCTACCGCGACACCTTCAGCGACAGCCGGGACGCGGTGCGGGTCGGCATCGCCGGCAACCCGGCCCAGGTCCTCGAGCGCGACATCGACGATCCGTTCGGCGGGTCGATGATCGCCTCCGCCGGGCTTGAGGCGGACGTCGGTCCGGGCACGGTGTCGGTCGGCTATCGCGGCCGGTTCGGCGACGCCGCCGACGGCCACGTCGGAGCCATCACCTTCCGGCTTCCGCTGCAGTAACCATACCGGGGTTTTCCGGGACAGGGCGCGCCGTCTTCGGACGGCGCGCCTTTTTCTTGCGTGCGGATTTGACTGATTTTTAAAGGTTTTTTGCGGCTCCGCTGCGACGTCCTGTCGCCCCGGCGGAACCTTTTCGGCCCCAAAGTCGCCCCGTCCGGCCCGTAGACAAGCAGTCCTCCCGGTCGCCGGCCGTGAGCGTCGCGTGTTCGCGGCCCGCCGGCGCCTTCACCGCTCAATTTGAGCCGAAAAGACGGAGCTGACGCCGCCATGCGACGCCTGTTGCCGACCGCCCGGTCGTTCCTGTTTCATTCTGGCCAGGCCGCCGCGCTTGGCGCGGTCGCCGTGCTGGCGATGGCCGCCGCCCCCGCCCCCGAGCCCTACTACCCTTCGGACAAGATCGAACTCGCCGTGCCCGAGGCGCCGCCGGTGACTGCCGTGGCCCAACCGGCCGGCCCGATGACCCGACTGATCGCCTTCGTGGCCCCGCTGAAGGGTTACGCCATCAATTCAGCCTTCGGCCTGCGCCGCCTCGCCAGCGAGGCCCGCGCGCGCCAGCACAAGGGCGTCGACATGGCTGCGCCCACCGGCACCAGCGTCTTCGTCGCCTGCGAGGGCGAGGTCCTGCGCACCGGCTATGACGCCAGCGGCTACGGCCGCTTTATCGAGGTGGCCCACCCCAACGGCATGAGCACCCTGTACGCTCACCTCAGCCGCATCGACGTCGCCACCGGCGACCGCGTAAGCGCCGACGAGCGCATCGGCCTGGTCGGCTCGACCGGCCGCTCGACCGGACCTCACCTGCATTTCGAAGTCCGCCGCAACCACGCCCAGATCAATCCGACCACGGTGCTGGGTCAGGCCTTCGAAGTCGAGGTCGATCCGGCCGCCGTCTAGCCTAGACCATTTTTGTTTCAGGTCGAATCGACCTGAATCCAAAAAATGGTCCAGCATCGATACTGGAGCGAAATCTGAGCCGAGTTGGACTGGGTCCAACTCAACCGATTTCGCTCCAGGCGGCTCGCAGGCCACGGTTTCTTCACCCCTTTGCCGCATGCTGTTCGGTCAAGAGGGGAAGACTTGGACCGAATCCTTTACTGCCTGACCATCGAGCACGACTGGCGCTGGACGCTGGCGGCCGCCGGCCTGTGCATTTTCGGGCTGGGCACGGCGTTCCGCCTGCTGGTCGAGGCCCGCAGTCTCCAGCGCTCCCGTCGACGTGAGGTGGCCATGGTCGGCGCCGTCGTCGGCGGCGTGGCGGCCTTCTCCACCCATTTCGTGGCCATGCAAGGCTACGACGCCGGCGGAGAGGTTCGATACGGCCTGTGGCTGACCCTCGCGTCTCTGGCTCTCGGAGTCGGCGGCGTGGCGCTCGGCTCGCTCATTCTGATGATCAAGGCCAGCCGTCTGTATCGCGGGCTCGGCGGCATGGTCGGCCTGTCCGGCGTGGCCGCCATGCATTTCGTCGGCATCGCCGCACTGGACCTGCCGGGACGCGCTGTCGGCTGGGACCCCGGCCTGGCGGCCCTCGCAGTGGCCGGAGGCCTGACGATCGCCCTGCTGACCGGCGCGGTCGTCTACGGCAAGGGCGCGTTCCGTTTCGCCGCTACCTGCGCCGCCGGGGCGGTGTCGATCATCTTCCTTCACTTCACAGCCATGAGCGCCATGGCGGTAACGCCGGCGGCTGACGTTGTGGCCGCCTCGGGAGGCTTTGGCCCGACCTTCTCCGCCTCCGCCATGCTGGCCGTGCTGACCGTCATGGTCATGAGCATCATGGCCGTCGCCGGCGCCGTCGCCTGGATGGGCTATTTCTCGCGCGCCAGCGCCCTGAACCAGATCCGCGAAGCCATTGACGCCATGCCGGACGGCCTGGCGTTTTTCGACGCCGACGACCGGCTGGTGCTGTGGAACAACCGCTACGACGAGGTGAACCCGGAGCTCTCGTCGAACCTGCAAGCCGGAATGACCTTCCGCGAGATCATCCAGATCGGCCTGAATGAAGGTCTCTACGCCGAGGCCAAGGGCCGCGAGGAAGCGTGGATCACCGAGCGCATGGAATCGCGCCGCGCCCTTTCGGCCATGATGGAACAGCGCATCGCCGGCGACCGCTGGTTGCGCGTCGCGGACCGCCGCACCGCGGCGGGCGGCATCGTCACCGTCTGCACCGACATCACCGATCTCAAGAACGATGCGAAGGCCCTGGCCGAGGCGCGCGACGCCGCCCAGGCGGCCAACGCCGCCAAGAGCCAGTTCCTCGCCAATATGAGTCACGAGATCCGCACGCCGCTGAACGGCGTCATCGGCGTGGCCCAGGCCCTGGCCAACACGCCCCTGTCGGCGCAACAGACCGAAATGCTGGAGCTGATCCACTCGTCCGGGCGCACGCTGCAGGTCCTGCTCAGCGATATCCTCGACCTGGCGAGGGTCGAGTCCGGCCGTCTGGAGTTGTCGGAAGAGGCCTTCGACCTCGGCCTCGCGGTGCGCGACGCCGCCCGTCTCTACGAGGCGTCCGCCCGGGACAAGGGGCTGCAGTTCTTCGTCGAGATCGCGCCCGAGGCCGATTGCTGGATCGCTGGCGACGTGGTGCGCCTGAAGCAGATCCTGACCAATCTGGTTTCCAACGCCGTCAAATTCACCAGCGAAGGCTTCGTCAGCCTGACCGCCGCCGCGGGCCCGGCCCGGGACGGCCTACCGACCCTGCGCTTCTCGGTCGAGGACACCGGCATCGGCTTCGACAGCCAGACGCGTGAGCGCCTGTTCAGCCGTTTTGAACAGGCCGACGGCGCCATCACCCGCAAATTCGGCGGGTCGGGCCTCGGCCTCGCCATCTCGCGCCAGCTGGCCGAAATGATGGGCGGCGACCTGGACTGCGAGAGCGAACCCGACGGCGGGTCCGCCTTCATCCTGACCGTGCCCTTCAAGGCGGCGGAGGCGCCGGCGGCATCGGGCGGCGCCTTGGCCGAGGGCGAGACTGGCGAGGGCCGGACGCTCCGCGTGCTGCTGGCCGACGACCACCCGGTGAACCGCCGCGTGGTCGAGATGATTCTGGCCCAGGCCGACGTGGCGCTGGCCTCCGTCGAGGACGGCGCCCAGGCGGTACAGGCCGTGCGGGACGCCGACTACGACCTGATCCTCATGGACATGCAGATGCCGGTCATGGACGGTCTGACCGCGACGCGGGAAATCCGGCTGCACGAGGCGACCATGGGGCTGGCGCGAACGCCGGTGGTGATGCTGACCGCCAACGCCCTGGCGGAACATATCGCCGCCGCGGAGGCGGCCGGGGCCGACCTGCATCTGGCCAAGCCGTTTGACGCCGCGGAGCTGCTCAACCTGCTGGTCAACCTGCCCCGGGCCGTGGCCAAGTCCATCGCCGCCTGACGACGCGACGCCGGCCTATTCGTAGCCGTGAGCGGCCTCGTTGATGACCTGCGAGGGCATCGACGAAAAGTCGACAGCCACCGGCTGGGCGAGCTTGCGCTGAAAGGTCTTGATGACGTGCTCGAGGCGGCGGCGGACTTCCCGTTCGGCCTCGGAGCCCGTGTCCAGCTTCAGGGGCTCCAGACAGAAGTCGATGATCGCTTGGGGTCGGGACATGGGTTCCATGGAGAGTCTCCTGTTCATTCCGCCGCGACGAACTGCGCGGCTTCGGTGGATTCCTTCATCGCCGTGGTCGACGAACGGCCGTTTGAGATGACGGTGGCGACCTGGTCGAAATAGCCGGTGCCGACCTCGCGCTGGTGGCGGGTGGCGGTATAGCCGGCGGCCTCGTTGGCGAATTCGCGCTGCTGCAGCTCGGAATAGGCCGCCATGCCGCGCTCGCGGTAGCCGTCGGCCAGCTCGAACATCGCGTTGTTGAGGCTGTGGAAGCCGGCGAGCGTCACGAACTGGAATTTGTAGCCCATGGCGCCCAGCTCGCGCTGGAATCTGGCGATGGTGGCGTCGTCCAGTTTCGCCTTCCAATTGAACGACGGCGAGCAGTTGTAGGCCATGAGCTTGCCGGGGTGCTCGCGCTGGATCGCCTCGGCGAAACGGCGAGCGTCGTCGAGATCGGGATGGGAGGTCTCCCACCACAAAACGTCCGCATATTTCGCATAGGCCAGGCCGCGGGCGATGCAGTGGTCGAGGCCCGTGCCCGGCTTCAGGCGGAAGAAACCTTCCGGCGTCCTGTCGTCGCGCTGGATGAACGGATGGTCGCGCTCGTCGACGTCCGAGGTGATCAGCTGGGCGCTCTCCGCATCGGTGCGGGCGATCGTCAGGGTCGGCGCGCCCATCACGTCGGCGGCGAGCCGGGCGGCGATCAGGTTCCGCTCGTGCGCCTGGGTCGGGATCAGGACCTTGCCGCCCAGGTGGCCGCATTTCTTCTCGGAGGCCAGTTGGTCCTCGAAATGGACCCCGGCGGCTCCCGCCTCGATGAAGGCCTTCATGATCTCGAAGCTGTTCAGCGGTCCGCCGAAGCCGGCCTCGGCGTCGGCGACGATGGGGACGAACCAGTCACGCTTCGCCCCCTCTCCCGGCATGGCCTCGGCGTGCTCGATCTGATCGGCGCGCTGCAGGGTGCGGTTGATGCGGCGGCACAGCTCGGGCGCGGCGTTGGCGGGATAGAGCGACTGATCGGGGTACATGGCCCCGGCCGTATTGGCGTCGGCGGCGACCTGCCAGCCGGACAGGTAGATGGCTTTCAGCCCGGCGCGGACCATCTGCATGGCCTGATTGCCGGTGACGGCGCCCAGCGCGTTCACGAACGGCTCGTCGTGCAGCAGTTGCCACAGACGGTTGGCGCCGCGTTCGGCCAGGGTGTGGGTGATCGGCAATGAGCCGCGCAGGCGCAGGACGTCCCCGGGCGTGTACGGGCGCTCGACGCCATCGAAGCGGCCCGCGGGCGAGGGAACGAGGTCGGCGAAAGTGGTCATTGGTCGATCTCTGCGCGATCGCGGCCGGTTCGCCGCGGAAGACGCCGAAGGGAACACGCTCAAGTCATAAATGACACACGCTAAGCGCCTACTTTCAGGTCATTCAGTCATGATATGACACTTGATGTTAAGTCATTATGTGACACTCTGCGCCGATGGAAGCGACCGCTGACCGCAAGCTGTTTCTGGGAGGCCGGCTCAAGCGGCTGCGGCGTGATCTGGCGCTCACCCAGACCGCCATGGCCGCCGATCTCGGTGTTTCTCCAAGCTATCTCAACCACATAGAACGCAATCAAAGGCCCGTGTCGGCGCAGTTGCTGCTCCGTTTGGCTGACACCTACGATGTGGATTTGCGCACCCTGGGCCAGTCCGGTGGTCCGGCGACCGAGTCGGAGCTGGCGGAGGCCTTCGCCGATCCCCTGTTCCAGGGCCTGCCGGTTCCGCGTCACGAGATCGTCCAGCTGGCCGAGGATCAGCCCGCCGCCGCCGACGCCCTGCTGCGTCTCTACCGCGCCTTCGCCGACCGTCGCGCCCGCGACCGCGCCGAGGCGGACATCTCGGGCGGCGCGGGCGACGACAGTCCCGCTGACTGGGTCCGCGAATACATCCAGGGCCGGCGCAACCACTTCCCCGAGCTGGATGCGCTGGGCGAGACCCTGGCCGACGCGCTCGAGGCGGAAACCCCCGGGGAATCCTTCGAGACGCGGGCGAGGGCGCGGCTGTTGGGCCGGCACGGCCTCGCAGTCCGCACCCTGCCGGCCGAGGTCATGGTCGAATGGACACGCCGCTACGATCCGCATCGCAAGCGGCTGCTGCTGTCCGAGACGCTGGGGCCGTCGTCGCGCGCCTTCGCCGTGGCCTTCCAGCTGGCCCTGTCCGAGCATGACGCCGAACTGACCGCCCTGGCCGAGGCGGCGGGGGCCCCCGACGAACCGACGCGGCGGCTGCTGAAGGTCTCGCTGACCAACACCCTCGCGGCCGCCGTGCTGATGCCCTATCCCGCCTTCCAGCGGACCGCGGAAGAGACCGGCTACGATCTGGCGCGACTGCAGGCCCGCTTCGGCGTGTCATTCGAACAGGCGGCCCACCGCCTGACCACCCTGTCGCGACCGACGGCCCGGGGCGTGCCCTTCTTTCTGATGCGCGTCGATCAGGCCGGGAACATCTCCAAACGGTTCGCTTCCGGAGCCTTTCCCTTCTCGCGCTTCGGCGGGGCCTGCCCCCGCTGGCGTCTGCACAGCGCCTTCCGCACCCCCGGGCGCGTCATCACCCAGATCATCGAAACTCCCGATGGCCAACGCTGGTTCACCCTCGCCCGCACCGTCGACCGTCAGGGCCACGACGCCTTCACCGAGGGCCAGGACCTGGCCATCGGCCTCGGATGTGAGCTGAAGCACGCGCATCGGCTGGCCTACGCCCGCGGCCTCGATCTCGGCGATCCGGAGGTCACGCCGATCGGACCCGCCTGCCGCCTTTGCCACCGGCATCCGTGCGCCGAACGCGCGGCGCCGCCAGTGGACCGGCCGCTGACTATCGACGACTGGTCCAAGTCGGTGAGTCCCTGGCCGTTCGCCGACGACGGGCGCGGCTGATCAAGCGGCGGGGGCGACTCGCTCCATCGCCTCGCTGACGCAGGCGGCGAGATCACCCTGGCCGAACGGCTTGGCCAGGCGCGGCAGGCCGGCGCCAGCAGCCTCGGGCGGAAGTTCGGCGTAGCCCGAAGTGATGATGACCGGCAGGTCGGGATGATTGCGCCGGACAGCCTCGGCGAACTGCGAGCCGGTCATGTTGGGCATCACCTCGTCGCTGATGACCAGATCGATGTCGGGCCGGCTGCGAAGCGCTTCCAAACCCTCCTTGCCCGAAGAGGCGACGATCACCTCATGGCCGAGGTCCTCCAGCATCGCGGCCGTATTGGTCAGCACCAGGCTGTCGTCGTCCACGGCCAGAATGAGCAGACGCCGCTCCGCGCCGACCGGCAGATCGTCTCCCTCCGCCACAGCCACGCCTGGCGTCCCCGCGGTCACGACCGGCAGCCAGAGCTCCACCTGGGTGCCGACGCCGGGGCGGCTCGTCATGGACAGTTCTCCGCCCGACTGGGCCGCAAGCCCATGGACCATGGACAGCCCAAGGCCCGTGCCCTTTCCGACCCCCTTGGTGGTGAAGAACGGCTCCATGGCGCGGGCCAGCGTCGCCCCGTCCATGCCCTCGCCCGTGTCCGCCACGGTCAAACGGACGTAGTCCCCGGGCGCGAGCGTGGTATGGCCGCGGATCCGTTCGCGCCTGGCGCTGATGGTGATGGAGCCGCCGCGCGGCATCGCGTCCCGGGCGTTGACCGCCAGGTTCATCAACGCGGCCTCGAGCTGATACGGATCGGTGTGCACCCGGGGCAGTTCGCCCGGGAACCGCATGTTCACCTCGATGTTCGGCCCGATGGTGCGATCGAGGAAAGTCATCAGGCCGCGGACCAGAGACGGGACGTCGACCGCCTCCATCTTCAGTTCCTGCTTGCGGGCGAACGCCAGCATACGCTGCGTCAGGACGGCGCCGCGCTGCGCGCCCTGCACGGCGTTGTCGATAAGCGGCGTGATGCGCGGATCGTAGGGCACACGCTTTTTGACCAGCTCAAGGCTGCCCAGCACAGCCATCAGCAGGTTATTGAAATCGTGGGCGATACCACCGGTCAGCTGGCCGATAGCCTCCATCTTCTGGGACTGGAACAGCGCTTCCCGCGCCTCCTCCAGCGCCCGCTGCGAGTCTCGGCGTTCGGTGATGTCGCGGGTGATCTTGGCGAAGCCGATGACCTCGCCATCGTCGTCGCGGATCGGGTCGATGACCACATGGGCCCAGAAGCGGCTGCCGTCCTTGCGGACCCGCCAGCCTTCCTTCTCGAACCGGCCTTCCCTCGCGGCGACGGCCAGGGCCTTCGCCGGCTCCGAGGTGGACCGGTCCTCGTCCGTGTAAAAACGGGAGAAATGCTCGCCGATAATCTCGTCAGGCGCATAGCCTTTGATCCGCGCCGCGCCGGCGTTCCAGCTGCTCACCTGCCCCGTCGGGTCCAGCATGTAGATAGCGTAGTCGGTCACGCCCTGCACCAGCCGCCTGAACTGCTCTTCGCTGCGGCGCAGGCTGTCCTCGGCCTTCTTCCGCTCGGTCAGGTCGCGGGTGATCTTGGCGAACCCTACCAGCTCCCCAGACGGGGTTCGAACGGGGTCGATGACCACATGGGCCCAGAAATGCGTGCCGTCCTTGCGGACGCGCCAGCCTTCCTGTTCGAAGCGGCCTTCCTCGACGGCGGTTCGCAGCGCCCGCGCCGGCGTTCCCGCCGCGCGTTCCTCATCAGTATAGAAGCGCGAGAAATGCTCCCCGAGAATCTCGGACGGCGCATAGCCCTTGAAACGCTGCGCGCCCGCATTCCAGCTGGTGACGAACCCGTCGCGGTCCAGCATGTAGATGGCGTAGTCGGTGATCGCATCGACGAGCAGCCGATAGCGGTCGTCAGCGGCGGGAAGGGAGGCCAATTTTTCTTCAGGACCCACGTCTTGCCCCCCGGCGGCCGTCTTTCGCGGAACGGTCAATAACGTCGACTGACGGGAGCGGTTCCATAGCGCCGGCCTGCCGGCGATCTAGACGAGAACGACGCGGGGACCTTCTCTCCTGTAAGCCACGCCCGCGCGGTTGAACAGGACCGCGATCAGGCCGGCGGCGTCCTCCGAGCCTTCGTCCAGCAGGACCTCGATCTCACGGCGCAGGGCAGGATCGCCCGAGACGCGGTCCAGCGCCGACAACCATTCGTCCCGGGTCAGAACCTCATCCAAGCGGTTGTCAGCGATCAGGGGCTGCAGGAAGTCGAACCAGTCACCTCCCGTGGCGCGCATCTGGACCGCTTCCGCGACCAGCGCGAACATGGCGCCGCAGGCGTAGTAGGCGCGGTGCTCGCCCCGCGAACCGGCGTCGGCGACGGGCTGGTCGGCCAGACGGACGCAGTCGTCTACCTCCTTCTGGAGTTCGCTCCGATCATCCCAGGCGGGATCGATCGCCTTCAGGGCCCGGATCGCCATCAGGTCCGCCCCGCCTTCGGTGATCCATGCGTCCCGCGCCCGCTCGTAGCGGACTGTCTGACCGAGCCAGAAATGCGCGCTTTCGTGCCCGATGAACCACCGCGCCATGCCGAGCACGGATGCCGAGGGCCGGAGGATGCCGACCCCGTCGAACTTCATCACGATCAGGCCGGGCATGACGCTGCCGCTCATGGAGGAGCGATCGGGGGTCGGTCCGGCCCAACTCATCATGATCGTCGGCCGTTCGCTCTGTCCGGGGCCGAGCCGCCGGACGTAATAGTCAGCCATACGGGGGGCGAAATCCTCGATGGCGTCGCCGATCCACTCCGGCAGCTCGGGGTCCGCGACGGTCGTCAGCCGGGCGCTCTCGACCAGATCGGCCTGGCCGAACAGGACATAGGTCTGGGCCTGCACCTCCGTCGCCTCCGGAACCCGGCGGCCCCTGAACAGGATCGGGCCGTTCTCGTCCCGCCAGGTGACCCTCGACGGACCGGTCTCCAGCGCAAAGCCATTGAGATCATCCGGCACCTCAAGAACGGCCTCCGCAGAGGCGACCGGAAAGACGTCGAACTGGGCGCTGGGAAGGGCCACCGACCCATCGGTGAACACCAGCACCCCGTAGTCGGCCTCAAGGTTCTCGGACTTCGGTGTGAAGGCGATGCGCACCCTGCGGGGAACGGGTCCGCCGTCGGCGGCGCGCAGGATGTCGCGGCTCCCGATCCGCTCCAGAACGACGCCGGGCGTCAGCACCCGCCACTGCTCCAGCCGCCACGGGAGGCGGATCTCCTCGATCAGTGACGACCGGAAAAAGGCCCAGACCGGCGAATCCCGATCGAGCGTGTAGTCCGCGATCCAGACGTCCCCGTCGCGCGTAACCGTGACCGCGGGCACTGCGTCCGTCTCGACCGGCGTCATGACGGAAGAACCGGCGCATCCGCCGAGCGTGATCATCAGAGCCGCGATTGCGGCCAGTCCGGTCCTGAGCATGCGAGCCCCCTGTTCGACCGCCCCATAGCGCGGCCGAACGAACGCCGTCAGCTTAAGCTTTGGTCAGGCTTGGCCAGATCGAGGGCGCGTCCCGCCGCCTCCAGTTCGGTCCGCATGGCTCCCTTCAGTCGTTCCGGCCCGATGATCGTCACCTGCTCGCCCCAGGTGAACAGGTGCCAGGCCAGCTCGCGCATGCCCGAGGCGCGGAAGCGCACCACGACGCCGCCGTCCGGCTGGTCCTCGAGGCTCTGGGTCGGGTGCCATCGCCAGGCCCGCGCCTCGGCCGCGCCGTCGGGCGACACCCTCAGCACCACATCCTCGATCTCGTCCTGGTAGATGCCGAACGACTGGCTGGCGAAAACCTGCAGGTCGAAGTCCGCCGGTGGCGGCGCCACGCCGTCCTCCACGTGAACGGCGCTCATCCGGTCGAGCCGGAAGGTCTGAATGCGGCCGGTCTCGCGGTCAGCGGCGACCAGATAGTTGGCGCGGCCGAACATCACGCCGCACGGGGCCACGTTCCGGCGACGCGCCTCGGCGCCCGGGCGGCTGTAGATGAAGCCCAGCGGGCGGCCGGCCAGTACGGCCTGACGAATCTCGGCCAGCACGGCTTCATCCGCCGAGGGGCGCGGCCCGGCCTGGACGGCGATGGTCTCGGCGCGCACCAGCGCCTCCAGGTCGGGGGCCAGACGGTTCAGTGTGGTTGAGCGCATGGCCGACTTCAGCTTGCGTTCCAGTCCCTCCAGCGCCGCCGCGCGGCCCGGCTCACCGCTGGCCCGCAGCGCCTGCGCCGCCTTGGTCAGTTCGATCAGCTCGGTGGCGGTCGGGGCCTGTTCGAAGGCCGACAGCCCGCCGCGGATGCGCCAGCGCTTGTTGGGGGGATCCGAGACCTCCTCGGTCTGGGGGAACAGCATGATCACCGCGTCGCGCAGCCGTTCGGCCGTGCGCCGTCCCACGTCCAGATCGCGCTCGATCTCGCCCAACGTCAGCCCCTCGGCGCTGGCCGCCATGCGCCGGGCGAGGTCGATGACCATGGCCGCCTTGTCGTGTCTCATGCCGGCGACTGAAGCATACGTCCGATTTTGACGCAACGCTGCCGCACACTCCCATCATCGACAGAACACCGCTTCAGGAGTGTCTTCCATGGCCCGCACCTTCACCCCCCACGCCGCCCTCGCCGCCTCCCGCTATCTGATCGTCCCCTGCGAGGGGGAGGGGTACGGCGACCTCGCCGTGATCTGGGACCGGCTGGAGGAACAGGTCATCGACGTGATCGACGCCCGCCTGTCCGGCCGCTACGCCGACGAAGACGCGCTGTGGGATGAGGCCCGCCCGGCCTTCGATCCCGCCGAAGACTTCCGGATCGCCGCCTGATCAACGCCTGATCGCCGCCATGCGGCTTGCGGGTCGCCGCCGGGACCGCTAGCCCTCCCTCTGCCCGGGGAGGACAATTGGACCATGACGACGCAGACGGTGGATGGAGCGCAGATGGTCAACGGCGCGCTGGCTGCATTCCAGGCCCGCGAGCGCGACGACGCCGCCTATCTGCTGGCCAGGGCGGTGCAGGCCAATCCGCCGCTGGGCGCACGCTGGGCCTCCGTCTCCCGGCTGGCGGCCACGATCGGCGAGATCACCCTGGCGCTCGCCGCCGCGCGCAAACATGTGGCCGCGACCCCGACCGCCGAGGCGCGTCTCGCCTACGCCCAGCTGCTGATCCAGAGCGGCCGCACCCACGACGCCTTGCGCGAGGGCGCGGCCTTGGCCCGTGAACGGCCCAACGATCCCGCCGCCCTGCACTTCCTCGCCACCTGCCAGGTCCAGCTGGGCGACCACGATGCCGCCATCGCCAACCTGCGTCGGATCATCGCCCTGCCCTCCGTTGCCCTGGGGGCCGAGAACGCCTGGCACGTGCTCGCCGATATCAAGAAATTCGCCCCCGACGATCCCGACATCGCGCAAATGGAGGCGATGCTGGAGCGGATCGGCGCCTCGGAGGCGAATCGACAGAGCCGCATCGTGATGCTCTATGCCCTCGGCAAGGCGCTGGACGATGCCGGACACACCGACCGGGCCTTCGCCTGTTTCGACGAGGCGGCCCGCCTGCAGAAGTTGGACAGCGTCTTCAACGCCGCCCAGGCCGACGCCTTCGTCGACGCCGTGGTCGGCGGCTACGACCGCGCCTTCATGGACAACTTGCCGAAGAGCACGGTCGAGAGCGATCGGCCCATCTTCGTCCTGGGCCTGCCCCGCTCGGGCACCACCCTGGTCGAGCAGATCCTGGTCAGCCACTCTCAGGTGGTCGACGGCGCCGAGGCCAACCTGTTCCGCCCCGCCGCCATGGCCATCAGGGGCTACACCCCGGACGAGGTGCGCGCCTCGTTTGACCGGCCGGACGCGGATACCTTGCCCAGCCGCATCGGCCGCGCCTATCTGCATCTGGTCGACGAGCGTTTCGGCAAGACTGGCCGGGTGGTCGACAAGACCCTGAACCAGACCCGCTATCTCGGCCTGATTCATCAGGTGCTGCCCAAGGCCAGGCTGATCTGGCTGCGCCGTGACCCGGCCGGCATCGCCTGGTCCTGTTACCGCACCCGTTTCGCCAGGGGGGTCGACTGGACCCGCTCGCTGGCCGACATCGCCGCCTATTTCAAGGGCGAGGACCGGCTGCACGCCCACTGGACGAAGGTGCTCGGCGACAGCCTTCTGACCGTGCCCTATGAGGCGCTGGTGGACGATCCGGAGGCTTGGATGCGGCGCATCATCGAGCATGTCGGATTGGAATGGGAGGACGGCGTCCGCGACTTCCACAAGACGGAACGCGCCGTCACCACCGCCAGCTTCGCCCAGGTCCGCAAGCCGATGTACGCCTCGTCAAAGGAAGCGTGGAAGCGGTATGAGACGCACCTCAAGCCGTTCTTCGACGCCTACGGCCGCTAGCCGGGATAGCGCGCCCGCAGTTGGTCCGCCGCGGCGATCGCCATCGCCTTCAGCACCGCCGGATCGATGTCGGACAGCCTGTTGACGTAGACGCA
>DASRXE010000021.1:0-5026 GCA_035654315.1 Brevundimonas sp. | reverse complement strand
CTCGGCGACGTCCTTCTTCATCGCCTCGGTGCGCTTGTCGGCCTTGGCCAGCGCCAACTCCAGCTTCAGGCGCGTCAGCGGCGTGCGCAGGTCATGGCTGACCGAGGCGAGCAGGGCGGTGCGCTGTTCGATGTGGCGCTGGATGCGGTCGCGCATGTCCATGAAGGCCTTGGCCGCCGCGCGGACCTCGCGGGCGCCGTGCGGCTTGAATCGCTCGCGGGCCTCGCCGCGCCCGAAGGCCTCGGCGGCCTCGGCCAGACGTTCGATGGCGCGGACCTGGTTGCGGATGAACAGGATGGCCACGCCCATCAGCAGGACGGTGGCGATGAACAGCCAGACGACGAAGATATGGGCCTGGGTGGCCACGGCCCGCTCGCGCGGGGCGATGATGCGCAGCACCCCCTGCGGATGCTGCACCCGGATGTCGACATAGGCGGGGTACTGGGTGGTCGAGAACCACACGGGCCGATCGACCCGCGAGGTGAGGGCTTCCTCGAGGGTGCGGTCGACCACGCCGATGGGGCCGCGCTCCTGCTCGTCGGGCAGCACATCGCCCTCGCGCATGTCGATGGACAGGGACATCGAGCGCTGGGCCCGGTCGGCGATAATTTCGAGGTTCCGCGGCGTCGGATCGTCGGCGTAGCTCTCGGAGGCCCATGCGATGTCGCCGGCGAGCCCCTCGGACAGGCGGGCGGTGACCGTTTGCCAGTGCATGTCGAAGAAGGCCCAGGTCACGGCCACCTGCATGACCAGCACGGGCAGGACGATGATCAGCAGCGAGCGGCCCCACAACGAGGTCGGCAGGCGCCGCTTCAGCACCCGGGCCCAGACGTTGGCGGGGAGCCACCGCACCGGCGGCTAGTCCGGGGCCAGCATGTAGCCGACGCCGCGCACGGTCTGGAGATAGCGCGGATTCTTGGGGTCCGCTTCCAGCTTGCGGCGCAGGCGGGTGACCTGAACGTCTACGGCGCGGCCGGTGATGTCGGCGGTGTCGGGCGACAGGCTCATGCGTTCGACCGGGGCGTGGGCGTGGATCGCCAAGGTCTTCAACAGCTGGGCCTCGGCCTCGGTCAGGCGCTGGGGCTTGCCGTCCCTGGACAGTTCGAGCCGCTCCATGTCGAACACCGCCGGGCCCAGCTTGATCTCGCGCGGGGTCAGGGGCTTGCCGCCGGTGCGGCGCAGGATGGCGTCGACCCGCAGCGCCAGTTCGCGCGGGTCGAACGGCTTGGACATGTAGTCGTCGGCGCCGCGCGACAGGCCCTCGATCCGATCGTCCGGATCGCCGCGGGCGGTGAGCAGCAGGACGGGGGTCTTTGAGGTCTCGGCCTTGGACCGGACCCAAGTGGTCAGGTCGAAGCCGCTCTCGCCGGGCATCATCACATCGAGCACGACGAGGTCGAACTCGATCAGCTCCATCAACCGTTTGGCCGCGGCGGCGTGCGCGGCGCCGGTGACGCGATAGCCCTCGCGCGCGAGGAACTCCTTGAGCAGTTCGCGAATCCGGTCGTCGTCGTCGACGACCAGCAGGTGGCGGCCGGCGCCGGGGCCCGCGACGGGACCCGAGCGACCGTGGGAGCGGACGTCGCTCATGCGCGGGCGATCCGGCCCGTCCGGCGGGCGTTGACCTGCGCGGTTCGGGCGGCTCTAACCCGGGAGCAGACGCGGGAGACGTTCTTCAATGGCCTTCGTTCCTTTCGACGATCGTGACGGCTGGATCTGGATGGACGGAGATTTCGTGCCCTGGCGGGACGCGAAAACGCACGTTCTGACCCATGCCCTTCACTACGGCTCGTCGGTTTTCGAGGGTGAGCGTATGTATGGCGGCGAAATCTTCAAGCTGACCCCGCATAGCGAACGCCTGAAGCGCTCTGCAAACCTGCTGGATTTCGACCTTCCGTACAGCGTGGCCGAGATCGACGCGGCCTGCAAGGCGACCTGCGAGAAGATGGGGCTGTCGGACTGTTATGTGCGGCCGGTGGCCTTCCTCGGTCCCGAGGCGGTCAGCGTCTCTTCGGTGCACAATCGGCCCCGGGTGGCCATCGCCGTGTGGGAGTGGCCGAGCTATTTCGATCCCGGGACCAAGGCGAAGGGTATCCGGCTGGAGTGGGCGAAATGGCGCCGCCCCGATCCGGCCACGGCCCCGTCGGCGGCGAAGGCGGCGGGTCTCTACATGATCTGCACCATGTCCAAGACGGCGGCCGAGAAGCGCGGTTACGCCGACGCCATGATGCTGGACTGGCGCGGCTATGTGGCCGAAGCGACGGGAGCCAACGCCTTCTTCGTCCAGGACGGGGTGCTGCATACGCCGCCGGTTGACGCCATCCTGGACGGCATCACGCGGCAGACGGTGATCGAGCTGGCCGCGGCCAAAGGGATCGAGGTGGTGGTGCGTCACATTCGCCCCGAGGAACTGGCCACCTTCAGCGAATGCTTCCTGACCGGCACGGCCGCGGAGGTGACGCCGGTGAGCGAGATCGGCGAATACCGATTCACTCCCGGCGCCCTCAGCCTTGGCCTGATGGAAGACTACGGACGGCTGGTGCGGGCCTAGGACTGGCCGCCCTCACCGGCGCTGTCCGGCGACGACGCCTTCGCCTTCTTGCCAAGCCGGATCTTCCGGCGGTGCTTCCATCCGAGCCAGACCAGCGGGCCGAGAACAAGGAGCAAGGGCAGCAGGGTGGCCAACGCGTAGATGATCGCGCCCAAGGTCCCCATGAACGCCGCCAGCGATCCCGTCAGCGCCTGTTTGACGGGCGTGAAGGCGTTGTCCGGCGCGAACTGTTGCGCGCTTCGATAGCTGAGGCTGACGTGCGACATGGCCACCCTGGTCCGCATCGCGGTGAGCGCCGACTGCGTGGCGTCCAGTTCACCCTGAACACGGGCCAGTTCCCGCTCGGTGGCCAGAAGCTGCTCCAGCGGCGCCGATCGGGTCGCCAGCAGAGCCTGCAACCGATCGCGAAGGGTGGTCAGCGCCCGCAGTCGGGCGGCGGTGTCGGTCAGCGACCGGGTCAGGTCTTCGGACTCGGTCGAGGCCGCGGCGATCCGGCCGCCTGCCTGTTCTGCGTCGGCTTCCAGCGTGGCGCGGAAGGTCGTCAGCCAACCAGGAGCCGCCCGCAGCTCGAGGCTCGCGGAGACCGAATCCCGCCCGTGGCGGCGCGATTCGGATTCCAGGACCTGACACACCGTTGGACCGGCGCGGGTGCAGGCGGCCTCGTGCCGGCGCATAAGGTCGGTGGCGCGGTCCGCCGGCACTTCGACGCCGTATCGATAGCTGTAGGCGATCTGGGCGCCGGCCGGGACCTCAGCGGGCGCGGTGCGGGCCGGCGCCGAAGCCGCAGGGGCGGCCGCGTCCGCGGCGGGAGCCATGGCGGCGTCGGCAGCCGGAGCTTCCTTGTAGCCTGGCGATGGGCTGAGCAATTGCAGGTCCACCGACTCGCTGGAAAAGGCGTCCACGTGATCCGGCTGATTGCATCCCGCGACGGCCAATGCCGCGCACAGGGCTGCGACGCTGATTGAAGGTGACTTCATTTCGTCCTCCCGACGCCGTGGTGATCACGGTTCTGTGATAGGGCGACCCGTTCACGGCCAAAGCTTGACCGCAACGCAGCCAGACTGCGGCTTGCCATTCCGGGGCGCGTGGCGTTCAACGGGGCGGGGCCGGCGGGGAGCCGGAGGGGGAAAACGCGTCCATGTTCAGCGTCCTGAACCTGCAGAGCCTGTTCGGGCTCGTCGTCATCGTCGCCGCATGCTGGGGCCTGTCGGAGAACCGACGCGCCTTTCCCTGGAAGCTCGCGCTGGGCGCAATCGCGGTGCAGGCGGCGCTGGTGCTGGCGCTGTTCGCCATCCCGGGATCGCAGAACGTGCTGGCGGCGATCACCGGAGCGGTGGACGGGCTGAATGCGGCGACGCAGCGGGGGACCCAGTTCGTGTTCGGCTATCTGGCCGGAGGCGACCAGCCCTATGCGGTGGCGAACGAGGGGGCGCTGTTCACCTTCGCCTTCCAGGTGCTGCCGCTGATCCTGGTGATCTCGGCCCTGTCGGCGTTGCTGTGGCACTGGAAGATTCTCAAATGGATCACCCACGGCTTCGGCATCCTGTTCCAGCGCACCATGGGGCTGGGCGGGGCGTCGGCGCTGGCGGTGGCGGCCAATATCTTTCTCGGCATGATCGAGAGTCCGATCGTGATCCGGGCCTATCTCGACAAGCTGACCCGGTCGGAGCTGTTCCTGCTGATGGTGGTGGGGCTGGCCACGGTGGCCGGGTCGACCATGGTGGCCTATGCGGCGATCCTGGCGCCGGTGCTGCCCGACGCAGCGGGGCATGTGCTGGTCGCCTCGATCGTCTCGGCGCCGGCCGGCATCCTGCTGGCGCGGATCATGGTGCCGGAGCGGCTGGGCGAGGGCGGGGCGCACGCCGACTACGACTCGGCCCTGAAGTACGACAGCGCCGTCGATGCCATCGTCAAGGGCACGGCCGACGGGCTGATGGTGGTGCTGAACATCTCGGCCATTCTGATCGTGTTCGTGGCGCTGGTGGCGCTGGCCAATGTCATGCTGGGCGGCCTGTGGCTGTTCGACGGGCCGGTAACGGTCGAGCGGCTGCTGGGCTGGCTGTTCATGCCGGTCGCGTGGCTGACCGGGGTCGAGTGGTCCGAGGCGGGCCGGGCCGGCTGGCTGCTGGGGGTCAAGCTGACCCTGACCGAGTTCGTGGCCTTCATCGAACTGGGCAAGATACCGGTCGGCGAGATGAGCGAACGGACCCGGATGCTGATGACCTATGCCCTGTGCGGCTTCGCCAACATCGGGTCGGTGGGGATCACGGTGACCGGGCTCAGCGTGCTGATTCCGGAGCGGCGGGAAGAGGTGCTGGGCATGGTGTGGAAGGCGCTGTTCGCCGGCTTCCTGGCCACGCTGATGACGGCGGCGGTGGTCGGGGCCATGCCGCCGCTGATCTTCCGCTGAAGCGCCGCCGTCGGCGTTGACCCCGCCCGGTCGCGGGGGCAGCATTCGTCGCATGACCGACCAGC
>DASRXE010000020.1:0-4298 GCA_035654315.1 Brevundimonas sp. | reverse complement strand
CGGCGGCCCAACGAGCAGAGACACCCATGTCCGACACCCTGGAACGCGTCCGCAAGATCGTCATCGACCACCTGGACGCCGATCCGGAAAAGGTCGTTGAAAAGGCCAGCTTCATCGACGACCTGGGCGCTGACTCGCTCGACAACGTCGAACTGGTCATGGCCTTCGAGGAAGAATTCGACATCGAGATTCCGGACGACGCCGCCGAACACATCCAGACCGTCGGCGACGCCGTGAAATTCATCGACGAGAAGCTGGCCGGCTGACGCAGCCAGTCAGATACGGCTTTGATGGCCGCCGTGGCGTCCCCCTAGCGGGGCCGCCCGGCGGCCATTACTGTTTCAGGTCAAGATTCTGAGTGAAGGAGCGCGCATGCGCCGCGTCGTCGTCACGGGCCTCGGCCTTCTGACCCCCCTCGGCTGGGGCGTCGAACATAACTGGCAGGGCATCGTTGAGGGCCGGTCTGGCATCGGTCCGATCACCAGCTTCGACACCGAGGGCTACGCCTGCACCATCGCCGGCGAGATTCCGTCCGTCGACGGCCGCGGCGGCGGCGCGCCCGGCCAGCCCGGCGTGTTCGACCACGAGAAGGTCATGTCGGCCAAGGACCGCAAGCGGGTCGACGACTTCATCGTCTACGCCATTGCGGCCGCGGACGAGGCGCTGGCCGACGCCGGCTGGAAGCCCGAGACCGAGGAACAGCGCCAGCGCACCGGCGTCATGGTCGGTTCCGGCATCGGCGGCCTCGGCCCCATCGCCGACACCGCCATCATCCTCAAGGAACAGGGCCCGCGTCGGGTCAGTCCCTTCTTCATCCCCTCGGCCCTGATCAACCTGACCTCGGGCCAGATTTCGATCCGTCATGGCCTGAAGGGCCCGAACCATTCGGTCGTCACCGCCTGCGCCACCGGGGCCCACGCCATCGGCGACGCGGCCCGGATGATCATGCTCGACGACGCCGATGTCATGGTCGCCGGCGGGGCTGAAAGCTCCATCGTCCCGATCGGCATCGCCGGCTTCCTCGCCTGCAAGGCCCTGTGCACCGCCTATAATGACGAGCCCGAGAAGGCCTCGCGGCCGTGGGACAAGGACCATTCCGGCTTCATCATGGGCGAGGGCGCCGGCATCGTGGTGCTGGAAGAGTACGAGCACGCCAGGGCCCGCGGCGCGACCATCTACGCCGAGGTCGTCGGCTACGGCCTCAGCGGCGACGCCTACCACATCACCGCCCCGGCCGAGGACGGCGAGGGCGGCTACCGGGCCATGCAGATGGCCGTGAAGCGCGCCGGCATCGACGTCTCTGACATCGACTACGTCAACGCCCACGGCACCTCGACCATGGCCGACTGGATCGAGGCCGGCGCCATCGAGCGGCTGATGGGCGATCACGCCCCCAATGTCGCCCTGTCCTCGACCAAGTCGATGACTGGCCACCTGCTCGGCGCCGCCGGGGCGATCGAGGCCATCTTCTGCATCCTCGCCATCCGCGACCAGATCGCGCCGCCGACCATCAACCTCGACAATCCCGAGCGCGAGACGGCCCTGAACATGGTCAAGGACAAGGGTCAGCCGATGAAGATCGATGTCGCCATGTCAAACAGCTTCGGCTTCGGCGGCACCAACGCCAGCGTCATCTTCAAGAAGGTGGGCTGATGTTCGGACGTTTTCGGGGAGCGGGGGCTCCGAAATCCGGCCGGGCCAGATCAGGCGGAGTCACAGCGCTGCTGGCGGCGTCGGCCACCTTCAGCCTGTTCCTGATCATCGCCATCGTCGCCGCCTGGAGCGTCTTCTACGCCCCGGGGCCGGAGGCGCGCGAGGGCGATGCGACCATCGTCACCCTGCCCAGCGGGGCGGGGGTCAACGCCATCGCCGCCAATCTCAAGGCTGCCGGGGTGATCCGCTCGACCGACATGTTCAAGGCCGCCGCCACCCTGACCGGCGCGGATCGCAAGCTGCGCGCCGGCGAATACGAGGTGCCCGACCGCGCCTCGCTGCGCTCCGTCCTCGTCCTGCTGGTCGAAGGCCGCGTCGTCCGTCATTTCGTCACCCTGCCGGAAGGCTGGTCCTCGGCCCAGGCTGTCGACATCCTGACCGACCAGCCGCTCCTGACCGGCGAGATCGACGCGACGCCCGAAGAGGGCTCGCTGTGGCCCGACACCTACGAGATCAGCCGCGGCGAGACCCGCGCCTCGGTCATCGCCCGCATGACCACCGCCCAGACGCAGAACCTCGCCCGCCTGTGGGCCGCCCGCTCGCCCCGCACCGTGGTCCGCACCCCGGAAGAAGCCGTCATTCTCGCCTCGATCGTCGAGAAGGAAACCGCCCTGGCCGCCGAACGGCCGCGCGTGGCCGCCGTCTTCTCCAACCGTCTGCGCCTCGGCATGCGGCTCGAGAGCGATCCGACCATCGTCTACGGCATCACCCAGGGCCGCCCGCTGGGCCGCGGCATCCGCCGCTCCGAACTGGCCCGCGAGACGCCGTGGAACACCTACCAGATCGACGGCCTGCCCCCAACGCCCATCGCCAATCCGGGCGGCGAGGCCCTGGCCGCCGTGCTCAACCCGCCGCCCTCGGACGAGCTGTTCTTCGTCGCCGACGGCTCGGGCGGGCACGCCTTCGCCCGCACCTTCGACGAGCACCTCGCCAACGTCGCCCGCTGGCGCGAGATCGAGCGGCGCAAGGCCGGCCTGCCGCCCGGCAGCCCGCCGCCGGCCGTGCCGGGCACCGTCCCCACCGTGCCCAACGCCCATCCCGACCCGGCCGCCCTCCCGCCCGGCGTCACCGTCCCGGCCGGCGCCCAGGTGATCCGCGTGCCCGAGACTCCGGCTCAGCAGCCGGCGCCCGCCCAGTGACCGTCCTCTCCGGCATGACCGGCTTCGGCCGCGACGAAGGCGCCGAGGGCGGATGGACCTGGTCAGTCGAGGCCCGCTCGGTCAACGGCCGCAATCTGGAGGTCCGCTTCCGCGGCCCGCCCGGCTTCGACAGTCTCGAGCGCGCCGCCAAGGCCTCGGCCCAGAAGCATTTCACCCGCGGCCAGCTCACCGTCGGGATCCAGGCCAAACGCGCCGAGCCCGGCGCCGCCGCCCTCAAGGTCAATGACGACATCCTCGCCCGCTACCTGGCCCTCGCCAACCAGCTGGCGGAGGAGGGGGCGACCCCGCCCTCGGCCGACGGCCTTCTGTCCCTGCGCGGCGTGCTCGAAACCCCCGAGGAAGAGGAAGAGCCCGCCGCCCGCGCCGCCGTCGAGGCCGCCATGGCCGCCTCGATCGACGCCGCCCTCGACGCCCTCAAGACCTCCCGCGACCGCGAGGGCGCCCAGCTTCTGCCCGTCATCACCGGCTTCATCGACCGCATCGAAACCCTCGTCGCCGCCGCCGAAAGCGAAGCCGCCGCCCAGGTCGACGCCATCCGCGACCGCTTCACCCGCCGCATGACCGAACTGGCCCCCGACAGCCCAGGCCTGCAGGACCGGATCTTCCTCGAGGCCGCCGCCCTCGCGACCAGGGCCGATGTGCGCGAGGAGCTCGACCGCCTCACCGCCCACCTCGCCTCGGCCCGGGCCCTGTTGCAACAACCCCCCGCCGGGCGGAAACTCGACTTCCTGATGCAGGAATTCATGAGGGAGGCGAACACCCTCTGCTCGAAATCGGCTACCACCGCGCTCACCGGAATCGGCCTCGACCTCAAGGCCGTCATCGAGCAGCTGCGGGAGCAGGTCCAGAATGTCGAATGAACGCACGCCCCGCCGCGGCGTCCTGCTGATCGTCGCCAGCCCCTCGGGCGCCGGCAAGACCAGCCTGTGCCGCCGCCTGATGGCCGACCATGGCGGCCTCGAACTGTCCGTCTCCATGACCACCCGCGGCATCCGCCCGGGCGAGGTCGCCGACCGCGACTACCATTTCGTCGACGACGCCGAATTCCAGCGCATGGTCGACGCCGACGCCTTTCTCGAATGGGCCGACGTCCACGGCAGCCGCTACGGCAGCCCGCGGGCCCCCATCGACCGCGCCCTCGCCGAGGGCCGCGACGTCCTGTTCGACATCGACTGGCAGGGCGCGTCGCAGATCGCCGCCAAATGTCCCCAGGACGCCGTCCGCGTCTTCATCCTGCCGCCCAGCCTGGAAGAGCTGCGCCGCCGCCTCGTCACCCGCTCGCAGGACGCCGAGGCCGTCATCGACCGCCGCATCGCCAACGCCAAAGGCGAGATCGAGCATTGCGGCGCGTTCGACTACGTCTTCGTCAACGACGACTTCGACCCCTCCTACGCCGAACTGGCCCACATCTACCACGCCGAGCGC
>DASRXE010000019.1:0-10295 GCA_035654315.1 Brevundimonas sp. | reverse complement strand
CGATCTGATCCGTCTGTCGGCCATCGCTGAAGGGACGCCAGCCGAGGAGGCCGCCGCCGTCGCAGCGGCCGCCCCCGCGCAGATGACGGCCGTCCTCGAGGCGCTGCTGATCAACGGCGACCCCGACAATGAGGAGGCTGCCGACGAACCGGACCACGCCGACCACCCGGGGGATCACGAGGGCCACTGACCCTTACCGCGATTTCACTTGAGGCCGGGCGGCGTTCGGCGGAGTTTGCGCGGGTCCTTCAGGAGCCCCGCCATGATCAAGGCCCTTTCCCTCGCCGCCGCCCTCGCCATCCTGCCGCTCTCGGCCGCCGCCGCGCAGGAACCCGAAACCAGCGGCACCGCCGCCTCCGCCGAAGCCGCCATCGAGGCCGCCGCCGAGCGGTTCGAGGCGCGCATGGAGGAGTTTGGGGAACGCGCCGAGGCCCTCAGCGCCGATGAAAGCGTGCCCGAGGAGCAACGCGAGGCCCGCGTCGCGGCGCTGTGGGGCGAGTACGCGCCGGAGGTCCAGGCCTTTACGGCGGTCGTTACGGAACACGCCGCGACCATCGCCGGCCAGGCCCTGGCCGAGATCGACCTCGAGGCCGTCGTCGCCGACGCCCTGGCGGACGTCGACATGTCCGGAGCCATGGCCATGGCCGGCGGCATGGCCGCGAACGGCTCCTGGGCGTCCAACGATCCCGAACACATGGCCACCTACGGCCTGATGGCGGACTACGCCCTCGGCGGCGCCCTGGACGAGGTCGACGTGGCGATGGAGGAGCTCGACGCCGCCACGGCGGAGATCGCCGCCGAAGCGGAGACCGCTCCGGCCGCGCCGACCGCCGACTGATCCCGCTTGACGAGGCGGCCCGCCGGCCCGAGAGGACCGGCGCATGTCCCGCCTGCCCGTCGATCCGCAGCTGTATCTGACCTTCCTCGGGGTCATGGCCGTGATGGCCGTGACGCCGGGGCCCGCCAACCTGTTCTCCGTGGCCAACGGGGTGCAGCGCGGACCCGCCGGAGCCCTCGCCGGCGTGGTCGGCATGAATGCGGCCACCCTGGTCTGGTTCGCAGCCGCGGCCCTGGGGCTGGGCGCGCTGGTGATCGCCTTCCCCGAGGTGTTCCGGGTGATCTCGATCGGCGGCGCGCTGTATGTGGCGTGGCTGGGGATCAGCGCCCTGAGGGGGGCGTTTCGCACCGCCGCCGACCCGCGCGCCGCGACGATCCGCCTGGGCCGCAGCGCGCTGGTGGACGGCTTCATGGTGCAGATCGCCAATCCGAAGGCGGTGCTGTTCTTCACCGCCGTCCTGCCGCCGTTCGTTGACGTGAACCGGGCCGCGGCGCCGCAGCTGGCGCTGTTCGCCCTCGCCACCGTCGGCATGGACGTGCTGTCGATGTCCGCCTACGGTCTGGGCGGGGCGGCGCTGGCCCGGCGCATGGCCGAGCCGCGCTTCCGGCGCGGCTTCGCCCTCGCCACCGGCGGCCTGCTGCTGGCGGCGTCGGTGCTTATTGTCTCGCGATTATAACGGGTTGCCGGACAGCGGAACCGCGTTGTTCATGTCCCGTTCAGCAGGAAAGGCGTCTGCTGGACGCCCAAGGAGATTTCAGATGAAGACTCGCGTCCTCAAGCCCGTCCTGCTGGCCATGACGGCGGCGCTGGCTCTGTCGGCCTGCGCGACGGCGACTCCCTATGGCCCGGCCGGGCATGGCAGCCGCTACGGCTATTCCGATGTGCGGGTCGACGCGGACCGCTTCCGCGTCAGCTTCGCCGGCAATTCGGTGACCTCGCGCGAACAGGTCGAGATGGGTCTGCTGCTGCGCGCCGCCGAGGTGACGCTGGAGAGCGGCCACGACTGGTTCGCCACGGTCAACCGCGCCACCGACCGCGACGTGCGCTATTCGGGCTCGCCCGACCCCTTCTACTACGACCGGTACCGCCCGTACTGGGGCCCGTCGTGGCGCTACTACCGCCGCGGCTTCTGGAGCCCCTGGCACGATCCGTTCGGCCCCGGCATGGATATCCGCGAGATCGACCGCTTCGAGGCCACCGCCGAGATCGTGGTCGGGAACGGGGCCAAGCCGGCCGGCGACCCGAACGCCTTCGACGCCCGCGAGGTGGTGCAGAACCTCGGACCGCGCGTGCCGCGGGCGATGTGACGGCCTGGGTGTGGGGTTCAGGGTGTGGGGTGTAGGGCTCTCCGCGCCACACCCCACACCCCACACCCTGGACCCTTCTGCCCTACCCCAACCTCGGCGTCTTCAGTCGCCGCTTGTTCGCATGCGTGGCCGGGGCCGTGCCCAGATCCTCGGGGATCTCGCCCTTGAAGTAGAAGCGCTGCCACGCCTCCTTGGCGGCGTCGGGATCGCCCGAGGCGAGCCGTTTGTTGAAGTCGGTGCGCTGGCGATTCCACGCCTCGAACTGGCCCTTCATCACCGGATTGGAGTCGAGCGAGCGGATCACCGGCTCGAAGGCCTCGGCCTTGCGGTGCTCGATCGGGGTGATGAAGCAGAACGGCTCCCCCCGCTCGAACTTGACCCGCCCCGGCCGCGTAAACAGCCAGTTCATGGTGAAGGGGAAGGGCAGCCAGTCGGTCTCGATCAGGCCGGTCAGCGGCGCGATGCCGTCCTTGACGTGATTGGGCGCGCCGGTCGCCAGCAGGCCCCAGCCCGGCGGCGTCCTGAACAGATACTGCGGATGCAGGGTCATCACCCCGCGCGAGAAATGCGAGGTGACGAAATGGTGCAGGTTGGGCGAATGGCGGTCCGGGGTGATGGTGATGTCGGTCTGGCTCGGCCCGCCATTCCACTCGGCGGTGAAGCCGATCGGGCACAGCACCTCCCAGCCGGTGGTGTTGGCCATGCTCAGCGGCAGGCAGCGATAGGGGTGGCGGCTGGGGAAGGCGTCCATCCAGTCCCGCGCCTGGCGCCCCGGCACCAGGTCGCACGGCTGGTCCGACATCGGGTAGCATTCCAGTTCCACGGCGGCGCTCCGGAGGGTATCGGGGATGGTACCTCTCACTAGCGGCGCCTCATGACGCAAGACAAGCCGAACGCCGACACAGGGCCTCTGTATGACCGCGACCGTCTGCTGGCGTGGATGGCGGAAAACGGCGTCGCCCAGACCACGGTGGAGCACCCCGCCGTGTTCCGGGTCGAGGAGGGGCTCGAGCTGAAGGCCGCCATGCCGGGGGCCCACACCAAAAACCTGTTCCTGAAAGACAAGAAGGGCTGTGGCTGATCTCGGCCCGCCAGGACACGGTCATCGACCTGAAGCGCGCCGACAAATGGATCGGCTCGGCCCGCCTCAGCTTCGGCAGCGAGACCCTGCTGTGGGACACCCTCGGCGTCCGCCCCGGCTCGGTCACCGCGCTGGGCCTGATCAACGACCCCGACCAGCGCCTGACCGTCGTCCTCGACCAGGCCCTGTGGGACGCCGACATCGTCAACTTCCACCCGCTGACCAACACGGCGACGACGGCGCTGACGCAGGCGGCCTTCCGGCGGTTCCTGACGCTGACCGGGCGGGAGCCGATCGTGACCGATTTTGGACAGCTGGAGGCCTGATGTCCGCAGGGTGGATTCCGGGCGGCGACAGGCTGAGCGGAATAGCAGACCCTCAGCGAGCGCCGCCCTCATCTCGGTGGGCCAGCCACCGGACCGCGTCCGGGAAGCGGTCGTTCCAAAGCATCGGACTGTGGCCGGCGAGGCGGATGTCGAGCCGGACCGCCTCGGCGGCCCCCTCGAGAAAAGACGCCGCGTCCACCGTTGAGTCATGGAACTCCGGCTCCAGCACTCCGGCTGTCAGGTAGATGGCGCCGTATCCCGCTCCCTTCGCCCGTGGGTCGGGCCTGCCGCCGAAGGACATGGCGATCACGCCCCGGAAATGCTCCGGATGGACCGTGGCCGTATTGAGCGCCCAGGCCGCTCCATCGGAGAAGCCCGCGAGCATTCGATGCGACGGGTCGCTGGAGGCGCCCAGTCGCTCGGCGAGCGGCATTACTTCGTCCAGCAGGAACTGTTCGTGCGCGAGGTAGATCTCGTCATTCCAGCCGGCGAGATACTCCTGATGCCTGCGGTCGGGCGGCGCGCTCTCGCCATCCTTCAGCAGGGGTCCGCTCCATAGCCCGACGATCATCGTCGGCGGGATTTCTCCGGCCTCGACCAGCGGCCGGAGCAGCGACGCGAACGACTCCGTTGCTTCGCCGTCAGCCAAGTAGATGACGGGCATCGGGCCCTCCCCCGCCGGCCTGTAGACGAACAGGCCGCGCTCCTCGCCCAAAGCCGCCGACTGGATCACGTGCCGGGTCACTTCCCCGGTGCGGGGCAGGCTTGTCAAAGGCGCTGGCGGGGCCAGCGGACCTCGCCATTCTTCCGGCCTCCGGCCGTCCGAAGGCAGCAGCAAGACGTCGAGCATGGCGCGATCCAGGTCTCGCACCCGGACGGACAGGGACCAGAGATCGGTCGATCCGGCGACGGGCGTCATCGCCGACTGGATTGAACAGCAAAGGGTTGGCTTCTCGGGCCGTCGGGCGACCACGTGGAACAGATCGTCCTCGACCCAGAAGGCTTCCTCCGACCCCGCCAATCGCGTCTGGGCTTCCGCTGCGGTCAGGCTCGAGGGGCTCCGACAGACCGCCACGGCCTCCTCCCCGCACGGGGCCATAAGCGGCAGCTCCGGAAGCGCCTGTCCCTGTATGGCGAGAGCGATGACCAGCCAGCTACCCAAGTCACTCTCCCACAGCGCCCGCGCCGCCGGCGTGAGGATGCCGTCCATGGCCGGGTCCATCAAGCACTCTCTTTAGTTGAACCGGGCGTTCAGCCCTGATGAGGTTTGATCAGCCGACGACGATGACGATATGCCGACCGGCCTCCCTCCGTGGTTCTATCCCGTCGCGGACAATGCTAGAGCCGCCCCGCCTCCCTCCCCAGCTCACGGACGCCGCCATGCCCGCCGCTCCCGACTTTCCCCCCGCGCCCGACCGCGTGGCGCCGAAGCGCGCGCTGATCTCGCTGAGCGACAAGACCGGGCTGGAGGATGCGGCCCGCGCCCTGCACGATCTGGGCGTCGAGCTGATCTCGACCGGCGGCACCCGCGCCGCCATCGCCGGCTTCGGCCTGCCGGTGAAGGACGTGGCCGACTTGACCGGCTTCCCCGAGATGATGGATGGCCGGGTCAAGACCCTGCACCCGGTGGTGCACGGCGGCCTGCTCGGCGTCCGCGACGAACCCTCCCACGCCGCCGCCATGACCGAGCACAACATAGGCGGCATCGATATCGCCTGGATCGATCTGTACCCGTTCGAATCAACCGTTGCCGCTGGCGGAACCTTCGAGGCGGCGGTCGAGAACATCGACATCGGCGGCCCGGCCATGATCCGCTCGGCCTCCAAGAACCACGGCTACGTCGCCGTCTGCGTCGACAAGGCCGGGCTCGACGAGGTGCTCGAGGCGCTGAAGGCCGACGGGGCCACCAGCCTCGAGCTGCGCAAACGCCTCGCCGCCCGCGCCTTCGCCCGCACCGCCGCCTATGACGCCGCCGTCTCCGGCTGGTTCGCGCAGCAGGTCGGCGACGCCGCCCCCGCCCGCCGCTCAATTTCCGGGTCGCTGGCCCAGACCCTGCGCTACGGCGAGAACCCGCACCAGACCGGCGCCTTCTACCGGACGGGCGAGTCCCGCCCCGGCGTGGCCAACGCGCGCCAGCTGCAGGGCAAGGAACTCGGCTACAACAACATCGCCGACGCCGACGCGGCCTACGAGCTGGTCGCCGAGTTCGAGGCCCCGGCCTGCGTCATCGTCAAACATGCCAACCCGTGCGGCGTCGCGGTCGGGAACGACCTGACCGAGGCCTATGCCCGGGCGCTGGAATGCGACGCCGTCTCGGCCTTCGGCGGGGTCATCGCCGTCAACCGCACCCTGACCGGCGCGGATGCGAAGCTGATCACCGACATCTTCACCGAGGTCGTCATCGCCCCCGGCGCCGACGAGGAGGCGCAGAGCATCTTCGCCGCCAAGAAGAACCTGCGCCTGCTGCTGACCGACGGCCTGCCCGATCCGCTGGCGGCCGGCGAGGTGTTCCGTTCGGTGGCCGGCGGCTTCCTCGTCCAGGGCCGCGACCGTTCGCGCATCGCCCCCTCGGACCTGAAGATCGTCACCCGCCGCCAGCCGACGCCGCAGGAGATCGAGGACATGCTGTTCGCCTTCACCGTGGCCAAGCACGTCAAGTCGAACGCCATCGTCTATGCGAAGGATGGCCAGACCGCCGGCATCGGCGCCGGCCAGATGAACCGCCGCGACAGCGCCCGCATCGCCGCCATCCGCGCCCGCGAGGCCAGCGAGGCCAAGGGTCTGGCCCATTCGCTGGCCCAGGGCTCCGCCTGCGCCTCCGAAGCCTTCTTCCCCTTCGCCGACGGCCTGCTGGAAGCCGTCGCGGCCGGAGCCACGGCGGTGATCCAGCCCGGCGGCTCGATCCGTGACGACGAGGTCATCGCCGCCGCCGACGAACAGGGCGTCGCCATGGCCTTCACCGGGGTTCGGGTGTTCCGTCACTGAGGCGTTTCGGGGTGAAGAGTGCTAGTGAGCAAGAGGTGAGCCGCGGGTGTGGTCGCCAGCGCCTCTTCGCTCACCCCTTCGCTCACTAGCACTCTTCACTGATCCCGCCCCGGACCCCCTATGGACACCCTCTCCCAGCGCTGGGCCCGGCTCGAGCCCCACACCACTATGGTCGGCCCTGACGACGACCGCCCCCGCCCGGTTGTGCTGCTGTTCCACGGCTGCGGCGGCCTGCGCGGCCATCTGCCGAAATACGCCGAGGTGGCCAAACAGGCCGGCTGGCGGGCCTTCACCGTCGATTCCTACGCGCCGCGCGGCTGGAGCCGGCAGTTCGCCATGGCCACGGTCTGCACCGGCCTGCTGCTGCGCGGCCACGACCGCGCGGGCGACATCCTCGCGACCCTGTACGGCGTGTCGCAGCGGCCGGACGTGGACGCCTCCAAGGTCGTTCTCGCCGGCTGGAGCCACGGCGGCTGGGGCATCATGGAGGCCATGAGCGCCGACCGCTCCCGCCCGGCCCTGGGCGTGGCCGATCCCGGCGCGGTCGGCCTCGACGGGGTGATCGGGACCTATCTGGCCTATCCCTATGTCGGCGTCGCCGCCTTCAACCGGATGCGCCCGTGGCGGCACTGCCCGAAGACCCTGGCCGTCATCGCCCGCTCCGATCACCTGACCACGGTGCGCAACGCCGAACGGATCCACGCCATGGTCCGCAACTGCGGCGCCGAGGTCGAAACCTGGGTCGCCGACGGCACCCACAGCTTCGACGAGCCGATGACCGCCCCGCCGATGCGCTACGACCCAGTGCTCAGCGATGAGGCGCTGCGCCGCTTCGGGGCGCTGCTCGGCGACGTGGCGGTCGCGCCCGCCGCCTGATTGGTCTAGGGACCGCGCCATGACGACCCTCCTCTACGGCCGCCCCCCGGCGGTGTTCGATCCGCCCGGCGACGCGATCCAGACCTCGCCCCTGATCCCCGGCTCGACCGCGCTGGAGAGCGTGCCCGAAGGCTCGGCCGACGCCGCCATGATCTACGCCCCGCCCGGCGTTCTGGAGCGCCGCCATACCCTCGCCCTCGCCTTGCGCGCGCTGAAGCGCGGCGGCCGCCTCGACGTCATGGCCCCCAAGGACAAGGGCGGCTCGCGCCTGAAGAAGGAGCTGCAGACCTTCGGTCTCGAGATCGGCGAAAGCGCCAAGGCCCACCACCGCCGCTGCGTCGTGGTGAAGCCCGGGACCGTCGCGGGCCTTGAGGAGGCCATCGAAGCCGGCGCGCCTCGCCTCGTGCCGGGGCTGGAGGCCTGGTCGCAGCCGGGCGTCTTCGCCTGGGACCGGGTCGACGCCGGCACCCTCCTGCTGGCCCAGGCCCTGCCGCCGTTGAAGGGCGCCGGCGCCGATCTTGGCTGCGGCTATGGCGCCCTCGCCACTGTCGTCCTGCGCTCCCCGGCCGTGACTTCGCTTCGCCTGATCGACCTCGACCGCCGCGCCGTCGAGGCGGCCCGCCGCAACGTCGAGGATCCCCGCGCCACCTTCGACTGGGCAGATGCCCGCACCGTCGAGGCCGCCGCCGATCTCGATTTCGTGGTCATGAACCCGCCCTTCCACGACGGGGGGGCCGAGGACCGCCGCCTCGGTCAGGCCTTCATCCGCCAGGCCGCCGCCATGCTGAAGAAGGGCGGCGTCCTCTGGCTCGTCGCCAACCGCCACCTGCCCTATGAGGCCGACATCACCGCCGCCTTCAACCGCTCGCAGCCGATCGCCGACAAGGGCGGCTACAAGGTCATCGAGGCGGTCAAGTGAAGCTTTTTCATTCGTCATCCTCCGGCGAGCATAGCGAGACCGGGGGACCCAGCGGCGCCGAAGGCGATCTGCTCTGGCGCGGCGTCCGCGACAGCTTCGCGCTCTCGCGCGCCGCTGGGTCCCCCGGTCTGTACCGCTTCGCGGCTTGCCGGAGGATGACGAAAGGGAGGGCGCAATGAAAACGCCCACCAGCCGCGTGGACAAGCTGCTCGGCTCCATGGGTTACGGCTCGCGCACCGAGATGGCCCGCCTCGGCAAGGCCGGCGGGATCGTCCTCGACGGCGTCGAGTTGACCGACGTGTCGAAACGCATCCCCGTCACCGCCGACCTGCCATCCCGCATGGAGATCGACGGCGAGCCGCTCGACCCGCCGCCGGGCCTCGTTCTTATGCTGCACAAGCCGCTCGGCATGACCTGTTCGCACAAGGAGGACGGCGCCCTCGTCTACGACGTCCTGCCCGACCGCTGGCGCCGCCGCGACCCGGCCATCTCGACCATCGGGCGGCTCGACAAGGCGACCAGCGGCCTGCTCCTGCTCACCGACGACGGCGATCTCCTCCACCGGGTCATCAGCCCCAAGCGCCACGTCGCCAAGGTCTACCGCGCCACGCTCGCGCGGCCTCTGGCCGGGACCGAGCAGGACCTGTTCGCCGCCGGCGGTCTCGTGCTCGAAGGCGAGGACAAGCCGCTGGCGCCCGCCGCCCTTGAGGTGCTGTCACCCACCGAGGCCCGCCTCACCGTCACCGAGGGCCGCTACCACATGGTCCGCCGCATGTTCGCCGCCGTCGGCAACCACGTCGAAACCCTTCACCGCGAACGCGTCGGCGGCCTCGCCCTGCCCGACGACCTCGCCCCCGGCGAATGGCGGCTGCTGGACCCGGCGGAGATAGACGCCATCTTCGCAGCATGACCTCCGTCAAGATCTGCGGCCTGACCACCCCCGAAACCCTCGACGCCGCCCTCGCCGGCGGCGCGGCCTTCGTCGGCGCGGTGGTCTTCCCCAAGAGCCCGCGTCACATCGACCCCCTGCACGCCGCCACCCTGTTCGAACGGGCCCGCGGCAAGGCGAAGATCGTCGCCGTGACCGTCGACGTCGACGACGTCCTGCTGACCGAAATCGCCCTGGTCCTCAAGCCGGACCTGATCCAGCTACATGGCTCGGAAACGCCGGCGCGGGCGGAGCAGGTGAGGACCCTGACCGGCGCCGGGATCATCCGGGCCCTGCCGATCCGGGCCCACGAGGACTTCGCCGAAGCCGAGGCGTGGGAGCCGTTCGCCGATCACCTGATGTTCGACGCGAAGCCGCCCGAGGGTTCGGACCTGCCGGGCGGGGTCGGGGCCCGGTTCGACTGGGCCCTGCTGGCCGACCGGGCCTTCCGCCGCCCGTGGTTCGTGGCGGGCGGGCTGAGGCCGGAGAATGTCGCCGACGCCGTGCGCATCTCCGGCGCGCCCATGGTCGACGTGTCCTCTGGCGTGGAAAGCGCGCCCGGTGTTAAGGACCCTGCCCTGATCGCGGCTTTCCTCGAGGCGGCGCGGTCGGCCTGATTTCCGCCGCTCCCCCGCGCGAGTTTGCCCCCGTGAACGCCATCCTGCCCAACCGCTACGCCATGCCCGACGCCGAGGGCCGTTTCGGTCCCTATGGCGGACGGTTCGTGGCCGAGACGCTGATGCCGCTGATCCATGAGTTGGGCGCGGCCTGGGAGGCGGCGAAGGCGGATCCTTCGTTCCAGGCCGAGCTCGACGGTTTCCTGACCGATTACGTCGGCCGGCCCAGCCCGCTGTATCTCGCCGAGCGGCTGACGGCCCACTACGGCGCCGCCGATATCTGGTTCAAGCGCGACGAGCTGAACCACACCGGCGCGCACAAGATCAATAACTGCATGGGCCAGATTCTGCTGGCCATGCGCATGGGCAAGACCCGCATCATCGCCGAGACCGGCGCCGGCCAGCACGGCGTGGCCAC
>DASRXE010000018.1:0-3046 GCA_035654315.1 Brevundimonas sp. | reverse complement strand
TCCGATCTGGTGCTGAACCCGGCCGGTTACGGCCACACCTCGGTGGCGCTGCTCGATGCGCTGAAGACGCTGTCGATCCCGATCATCGAGTGCCACCTTTCCAATCCGGCGGCGCGCGAGCGCTTCCGCCATCGCTCATATGTGTCGGCGGTCGCCGCCGGCGTGGTTTCGGGCTTCGGCCCGGTGAGTTACGAACTGGCGGTCCAGGCCGCCCTCGGACTGGCGCAGGAACGCAGCCGGTCCGCGGACCGTTCGGTTTAGACAGGAACAAGAGGCTCCAATGGCCGATCCGAAGACCGCCCCCAGGCTGAAGAACGACAGCGGGATCGACGCCGAGCTGGTGCGCCGGCTGGCCGACATCCTGAACGATACCGATCTGACGGAGATCGAGGTCGAGAAGGACGACCTGAAGATCAAGGTGAAGCGCGAGGTGACCGTCGCCGCCGCGCCGGTGCAGTACGCCGCCGCTCCGGCGCCGCAGGCCGCCGCGCCGGTCGCGCCGCCCGCGCCTTCCGCCCCGGCCATGCCGTCCGATCCGGCGACCATCGTCGCCCGCTCCGGCGAGGAGGTGAAATCGCCGATGGTCGGCACCGCCTACCTCCAGCCCTCGCCCGAGGCGCCGCCCTTCATCCAGCCCGGCGACAAGGTGAAGAAGGGCCAGACCCTGCTCATCGTCGAGGCCATGAAGACCATGAACCCGATCCAGGCCCCGCGTGACGGCGTGGTGGCCGAGATCCTGGTCGGCGACGCCCAGCCGGTCGAGTTCGGCGAACCCCTCGTCCTGCTCGAGGCGTAAGCCATGTTCACCAAGGTCCTCATCGCCAACCGCGGCGAAATCGCCCTGCGGATCCACCGCGCCTGCAAGGAGATGGGCATCTCCACCGTCGCCGTGCATTCGGAAGCGGACCGCGGCGCCATGTGGGTGCGACTGGCCGACGAGAGCGTCTGCATCGGTCCCGCCCCGGCGGCCAAATCCTATCTGAACATCCCCTCGATCATCGCGGCGGCCGAGATCACCGGCGCCCAGGCGATCCACCCGGGCTACGGCTTCCTGTCCGAAAACGCCCGCTTCGCCGAGATCGTCGAAGCCCACGGCATGACCTTCATCGGGCCCAAGCCGGAGCACATCCGGATCATGGGCGACAAGATCACCGCCAAACAGACGGTGCTCGACGCCGGCATTCCCTGCGTGCCCGGCTCGGCCGGCGAGGTCGAGACCGTCGAGGCGGCGATCAAGGCCTCGAAGGCCATCGGCTTCCCGCTGATCGTCAAGGCGGCGGCCGGCGGCGGCGGGCGCGGCATGAAGGTCGCCCTCACCGCCGACGATCTCGTCGAGGCCGTGCAGACGGCGCAGTCGGAGGCCCAGGCGGCGTTCGGCAACGGCGCCGTCTACATGGAGCGCTACCTCCAGAAGCCGCGCCACATCGAGCTGCAGGTCATCGCCGACAGCCACGGCAACGTCGTTCACCTCGGCGAACGCGACTGCTCCCTGCAACGCCGCCATCAGAAGGTGCTGGAGGAAGCCCCCTCGCCCGCCCTGTCGGCGGTCGAACGCGCCGCCATCGGCCGCACCGTCAATGAGGCCATCGGCAAGATCGGCTACCTCGGCGTCGGAACCATCGAATTCCTCTGGGAGGACGGAGAGTTCTTCTTCATCGAGATGAACACCCGCCTGCAGGTCGAGCATCCGGTGACGGAGATGATCACCGGCGTCGATCTGGTGCGCGAGCAGATCCGCATCGCCGCCGGCCTGCCCCTGTCGTTCACCCAGGAGGACGTGCATTTCGAAGGCCACGCCATCGAATGCCGCATCAACGCCGAGAACGCCGAGACCTTCACCCCCTCGCCCGGCACGATCACCGATTTCCACGCCCCCGGGGGCCTGGGCGTGCGGCTGGATAGCGCCATCTACGCCGGCTATTCGATCCCGCCCTACTACGACAGCCTGATCGGCAAGCTGATCGTGCACGGCCGCGATCGCGAAGAATGCATTGCGCGCCTGAAGCGCTCGCTCGGCGAGATGGTGGTCGGCGGCATCGACACCACCATTCCCCTGTTCCAGAAGCTGCTTCAGGAGCCAGACATCCTGTCCGGCGACTACGACATCCACTGGCTGGAGCATTGGGCGAAGCGCCAGAAGGGCGACGCCTGACGCGGTGGACGAGCCCGGCTTCAGCGCCAGCGGCCCCTTCGGCGGCTTCGGTCCCGACGAACTGCTGAACTGCTACGCCACTGGCGTCTTTCCGATGGGCGAGGCGCGGGACGACCCCCGCATCTTCCTCGTCGAGCCGGACCAGCGCGGGGTCATCCCGCTGGATGGGTTCCGGATGCCCAGCCGGCTCCGGCGGACCGTCAGGAGCGGCGCCTTCGAGGTTCGGGTCGATACGGCCTTCGCCGCCGTGCTGGACGCCTGCGCCGCACCCGCCCCGGGACGGGAAGACAGCTGGATCAACGGGCCGATCCGACGCCTCTACGCCGAGCTGAACGCCCGCGGTCACGCACATTCAGTCGAGTGCTGGGCGGGCGAACGCCTCGTCGGAGGTCTCTACGGCGTCACCCTCGGCGGGGCCTTCTTCGGCGAGAGCATGTTCAGCCGCGAGCGCGACGCCTCAAAGGTGGCGCTGGTGCATCTGGTGGCGCGCCTCAGGCGCGGCGGATGGCGGCTTCTGGACGCCCAGTTCCTGACCACGCACCTGACCCAGTTCGGGGCCGTGGAAACGCCGCAGGCGACCTATCTCAAGCTGTTGAAGGCGGCCCAGACCGTTCGCCCCAACACACGGTCGCTGTTCGAGCCGATGACTGGGCCCGAGGCCGTGTTCTACGCCCTGCAGCCCACCACCCAGGCGTCGTAGATCGGGTGCTGCAGACCGCTGACGGCGGGGGCCGAGGCGAACATCCAGCCGCGGAAGATCTGGCGCGGCTCGGACGCCTGCAGGACTCCGCGCGGTTGGAGACTGACTTCGAGATAGGCGATCGAGTCCTCGACCAGTTCGTCCGGCGCGGACACTTCGCAGGCGCGGGCCGTGAAGATCAGGGTCTTCTGGAA